>JBGTCB010000638.1:0-3101 GCA_041748995.1 Saprospiraceae bacterium
CAGGATCCAACAATTCCTCCTTGTTGAAAATACCCCAATGATAACGCTGTTGACGCATCATGTGTCTGACCCTTCTTTCTTTTGATATGTCAGGGAATGGGGTGTCCTTTAAGGAAGAGATTATTCCTCTATCTGGTTTAGCACGCCTTTCTTTAGAGACATCAGGAAACAAGTCAACTAAATCCAATTTTTCATCCAGGATAGGATATCCTTCTATTGAAGTAAAAGTTGATTGTTTCATGAATCTCTGCCTTTTTTAATGTTCAAAAGATATAACCGACTATGGTCAGCTATCCGGTTATACCCTTCTGCCACTAATTAACCTGAAAATGATTGCGATAACGGCTATAACAAGTAAGATATGGATGATGCCACTAACACTGTAAGCGAGATAGCCTATAGCCCAAAGGATTATTAAAACGACTGCAACAAGATAAAGTAAGTTTCCCATGATGTTGATTTTTGATTTGTTAGAAAATTTTTAAATAAAGGTTTATTTTATTGGTAACAATAGTTTTTTTAAGCACTTACTGCCTCCGGTTCCGAAGCCAAATGGTGTCTTTTGCGCCACACTTTGATTTGGCCACCTTTTCCCATCCAAAACCGCAGCTTGGCCGGGTCGAAGTTTAAGCCGATCAACGACGACCTGATTTGGTCATTTAGCTGTGTTTTCAGTCGCTTGCGACTCGGCAAACGACTCAATTCGTCATAGGCCTTAATCAGCATCTTGCTCAGTTCTCTATTGAGATAGTCTGGTTCCTCCATGATTTTTTTCATGTACATGGGCTGTGGACCTACATCATGGTAGTTTTTTTCATCCCAAAGAAACTTGAGCGCTGTAAGAGAAGGCACCATTTCAAACTTCAATTTAGCCTTCAGCGCATCGCGGAAAAACTCAGTGCGGGGATATGCATACGTTTCGTGTATATCCTTCCAATACCCGATTTTATCCACCACGTCTCTGCGATGTACCACGGCGGTAGCTTCCGGTGGTCTCGGCAGATTTGGTAATAAAGGTATATCGGGTTTTGAATGCGTAAATGAATATACCCACTGCAAAATGGAGAAAACAAAATCAGTATTAGATTGCTCTATGTGGTTGATGGTGTCTTCCAGGTGAAAGGGCAGCCAAATATCATCGTGGTTGAGGTAAGCAATGTACTTACCCGTTCCTCGCTTTATACCCTCGTTGTTGGGACGTGACTGGTATCCACTGTTCACCGGCATATTATACCAGTGTACACGGCTATCCGCAAGATACTTTTGCACCACCTGCTCTGTATGGTCTGTACAACAATCGCCTATGATCCAAAGCTCAAAGTTAGTGTACGTTTGCCAGAGTATGCTTTTGATTGCATACTCCAGCGTATCAGCACGGTTGTAGGTAGCGATAACCACTGTTACCAAAGGCTTATTGTTTTCTAAGTCTTTGACGCTACTATTCATTTGCTCGCAATTACTTTTTCTAAACCATTCGTATTTGTCTCCAAGCCATTTGAGTTTGTTTCTACTCCATTTAAATTTGCTTCGACTCCATTTGATCCTGTATCAGCTCCATTTGAAATAAGCTCTATAACATTTGAAGCAGCTTTAAGGTCGCCACAGGCTTGTAGATACAATTGGTAGGAGGGTTCGTTACGATCGAACAAAACGTCCTGAAGTCTTATTTTCTCGTCCTTAGGAATATCTCGCTTCAGCTTCATGTCTTCTGCAATACAGATAGGTATTCCAGGGTTTTCCCTGTCATCTTCCAGGTTTTCAATGAGACCATAAGAAGCGAATCCTCCCATGCCATCGAGCATTTCACCTTCTTTTAAGTCCTTTTTGGCATAGGCAAAAACGTTGGTCTTCATGCCGTAAGTAGGCTGTAGCCTGGCAGATTTATGCAGGTATGCTTCAGCAATGCACGCCATTCCTTCGATATGACCCAAGTGGTAAGGCCTGTAGAAAAGGTAGAAAGGACCGGTGCTCGGACCCATATTTGGTGGAAACCAGTCGAGCGTGTACTGCTGGAATTTGTCTTCGGTATAACCTATGGCAAACACTCCGCCCTTTGGTTCTGCACCCAACACATAGTCAACTACGCCTTTTTTGTCTTTGTATATGGCTTCAAAATCATAGTGATCGAAGATATCGTAAATGCTATTGATCTGGGCACCATGCATACCGGGCACATCGGCTCGCAGATTAAGTGCATTTGCAAGTACTGCCATTTCCACACAGAGTTTGCTACCATCGGTGTAGGATGAACACATTTTATGATCCAGGTTGCGCTTATCAGCCTCAGGAGCAATTTTAATTGGATCTGTGTACCTGTCCATAAAGCCCTTCATGTTGCCGGCCATTACCAGATCAAAACCCCAAAGCGTCATTTCATCTACCAGAGTTTTAATTACAGTGGGTTGGTCGCCATCGGCACATGTATAAACCACCCCGGCCTCAGTCGCTTTCTTCAGCAGGTAGGGACCATACATCATTTCAGCTTCGTAGTTCATCATGACAATGTGCTGCCCAAATTCTATGCCCTTCAGCACATGTTTGGCACCCTGCAAAATGGCGTTAGATGCTTCAATCAAAACATCTACCTGCTCAGAGGATGCTGCCAATTCTCCATTGTCGCACACGGCTACCTTCCCACTTTGGAGGGTTTCGTTTAGCTCTTTTACTGAGTTCACTACTTTGTAATCAGCCTTTATCCATTCGGCTGTTTGAATGGCCTTTTCAATGCGGATGTCACAAATCACCACAGGTTTTATTCCCGGTGTAAGGTGGCACTGATACACCAGTCCCTTCCCAATAGATCCAATACCAATGATTGCTACTTTGATTTCACTTTTAAGACCTTTAAGTTGTTCAATTAGTGTCATTTTTATTTTGGTTTATCATGAAATGCCAAAGCAGCCCGCATTTGCGATAATATTATCAGGTATCGATTTTTGATAATTCTGCCATAGATATTGAGAAAGATTTTTTCAGGATCCAACAATTCCTCCTTGTTGAAAATACCCCAATGATAACGCTGTTGACGCATCATGTGTCTGACCCTTCTTTCTTTTGATATGTCAGGGAATGGGGTGTCCTTTAAGGAAGAGATTATTCCT
>JBGTCB010000639.1:0-4184 GCA_041748995.1 Saprospiraceae bacterium
CTTGTTTCAGCCACCCCTGCATGAATGGTAAAGCCATCTTCTGTTTGCTGTTCTTTTGTTTTTGGTGCTTCAAACCAATTCATAATAATTGGGTTAAGCCCCATTAGGTTTACCATTCTGCCAGTGTAGGTTTCGGTGAAATAATCAGCGGCTTGGTCAAGGGCACGTTGGTGATTGGGTGCACCGTGTCCATGTATAATAAAAATGTGTTTGAAGCCTTGTTCTCCTAATTCAGTGGCAATGTCCATGAAGATTGCACGTAAAGTCTCAAAACGGACTGTATAAGTCCCGGGAAAAGAGTATTTCATCCCAACATCGTTTGCTCCGCTATTTCCCAGAGGTATAGTTGGAAAAAGCAGTGCATTCCATCCTCGTCTTGCAGCAATAGCTTTAGCAATGGTATCTGTTAGTTTCTCGTTCCAATAGCCATCGGTAAATGATGGAAGGTAGGGTCCATGTTCTTCCAAAATGCCACCAGGAATGAGAACTACGGTTTTGTTCTTGTCAAGTGATTGAATTTGTCGTGTGTTAAGCTCTTTTAAGTTTAGAATATTTGCCGGGGCTATATTCTTCTGTTGTAAATTTTTGTTTGTATCGGTCGCACATGAATACATTGTCAAAATGAAGAGTACCGAAACTAAAATACTTGTATTCATGCAGAATGTTTGAGGTCTTTGCGGATACCGCTAACGTTTAGCGTAAGGCCTGTGCGACAAACGCAAGTTTTATTCGGTTACTGAAATTTACTTTTTTACCACCTTATGTTCAATGCGGTGAAGAAACACCGCATTGGCTTTACGCATTGTTGGCGTGTCGTGCTTTTTTTATTTTTTCTTCTTTTCAGTCAAAGGCAATTGGGAGGCGTAATGGGATCTAGTTCCACCGTTATTTTTCAATCCCCGTTCCAGGCAATACTGCTTCAATGCGTCAATTTCTATAACCATATCGTGAACAACAAATCCTTGGTCCCTGAGTCCCTTTTTGGCTCTTTTATATTCCCGGTTCCATTCCTCCCACGTGTCGTGCATGGAGTCCCTGTCGACAATGGATCGCATCAATTTCTCCCAATCACTTTTTCGGTAGTATGCCAGTTTAATCTCCACAGTCATATTCTGGGTTTGTTTCGCATGCACGACGTTATATGCCTGACAAACTTATATCAAACTTTCGGGTTTTGCTAAAACTCCGGTTGCTAAAATTTCTCGTAGTCTAGTGCATCGTTTCTAAGTAAATGATATTATGGACGAGATTGTCTTTTGTCAGGTCGAAGAAGCGAAACTGCGTATAGCCTTAGCTATATAAGGATTTCGATGATGAGGAGATGGCGAAAAAGAAACCGTCCTTAGTATCAGATATTTAGGAAATGATGCACTTGTGCTAAACTCAACAGTAAAAAGATACCGGAGATATCAGAATTGTTAATATTCCCATAATTCCCATAACCCATTAATTATAGGAACATCCAGCGACAGGACATGCTGTGACCATCGATGGCTATGAAATAAAACTACTCCCGGCCAGGACAATCATCTCGGTCCTGATCGCATCCATCCTTGCCTTGTGAATAATTCACAAATTGGATAAATTGTTTGCCCGGATTGACCTCAGGAACCCGATTTTTTTGCGTCGGAAACGATCAACATTTTAATCCCGTCTCTTTCGGATGTGGCACCTTTGACCTCAACCATCTCACCCGCCAGGTCCTTCAAGATTTCAATCTTTTCTTTGTCTTCACCCGTAGCCAGCAGCAGAACGGTCCCGTCATCTGTGAGCAGGCCCATTGGTTGACCACTCTTTACACATGATTTAGCACATGCTGCGTGACCCGCACCTTTAGCACCACTTTTGATGTAGCAAGAGAGATCCAGAACTTCTCCCTTCACAGTTTGCTCTTCCTGTGCGAAACCTGATACAGACCAGAGCAAGCAGAGGCCCGAAATTATACTTACTAAAATTGACTTTCTCATAACACTTTTCATTTAATGTCCTTGAATATACTCAAATTAGTTATACCAGGGATGAGTTTTTTTTCCAGATCTCATGTCCTTAGGATTTCCTCTGTAGTTCTGAAAGATATCTGCTAATGTATCTCTGCACCAACTTGTGTTCCTGTGGTAGGGCATTTGTTAAGGAGATAAAAACCCATCCGGTAAACAGAAAAAGCGTATGCCAAATACTTAGAAATTTAACAATTTTCATTACGATCCGATTTAAATGATGCTGGAATCAGGTCATCCTTCCAGCACTTTATATGTCTATATAAATCAGGATCAATAAGAATACCCAATCCGGAACCAGTGGGCACCTTGATTACTCCGTCAATACTCTCAAATGAATGTCCAAATTTCCACGAATGCGGCTGTGACCTTCTACATCAAGGTGCTGTGCTAAGAGAGAACCGGAAAGGATTAGAGCTAGGAAGGTCAGGCTAGATTTCATGTTTTCACTTTTATCTTACCATAATACGAACATTCCACTGAGACAAAAATGCTCACAGGTGGTCCGAAATCATCGATTTTCTCCTGGAATCATATTTGTAATTTGTTGTTAAAGTCAAACTTGCCCCCTAAGCTCTTGGGGGCTGCTTCAGAGCGGCTTTCTCCTGTTCGCTGGTGGTAACCACTAGCCTTAAAAAAATCGTCGCTCTGAGGGCTATAGCCAGGAGAAGCTGGAAGTTGGAGGGGCAGCTCATCCTTCAGAACTCCGAAGCTCCTGCACCAGCTGTGGGTAAGATCCGCTGGTTACTTGCCACTAAATGTCACTCTCAGTGGTAATAATTGTGAATAAATCCCTAAATTAATACGCAAAAACCTCGAATCATGAAAAAAGCATTACTCCTAATATTAATATATGCTATTTGCTCATTTAAGATCTCCTACGGCCAAGAGAAGTTGGAGATCGAGGGGGCTATCACCTTAAAAGATTCTGAGGATTCAACTCCCGAGCCGGGTACGATTCGCTGGACTGGCACTGATTTCGAGGGATGGAATGGACAGCGTTGGGTATCCTTGACAGGTTATACCACTGTGGGAAATGTTACAGATATAGATGGAAACACATATCAAACGACCCGCATTGGCAACCAAGAATGGATGATAGAGAACTTACGAGTCAGCAAATACAATGACAATACTGTCATAGATCAAATCACCAATAATACGACGTGGTCTGTTTTGTCAACTGGAGCCTGGTGTTGGTATGATAATAATAGCGGCAACGAAGACCCTTATGGCAAACTCTATAATTGGTATACAGTGGCCACGAATAAACTCTGCCCCACAGGCTGGCATGTGCCCAGCGATACTGAGTGGACGACCTTGACAGATTATTTAGGCGGGATAGGAAGAGCCGGTGGAAAGATGAAAACCACTGGTACAATCCAAGCTGGTACAGGTTATTGGCAAGATCCAAACACCGGAGCCACCAACGAGAGTGGCTTTACAGGTCTTCCGGGCGGGATCCGTAGCATCGATGGTTCCTTCTTCAATCTTGGCCACCTCGGCAATTGGTGGAGCAGTACAGAGTCGAGTATCAATGCCGCCTACCGCTACCTGTACTACCTCGATGACAATGTAGTCCGGGTCACCAACGATAAGAGGCTGGGGTTTTCGGTGCGTTGCGTTAGGGATTGAGAAGCGAGCTTTTGCGTAGCGAAAGAAAAGGTCCGGCGGACCTTTAAGCGACGAAACCGCGATAGCGGATGGGCGGCAAAATTTGCCTAATTTGACTATTTTATAATACCGCGAAGCCTACAGCCGTTTTCAAATTGGGTCCCGTGAGCTGTTTTGACACATTTTCCACTACCTTGTTCACGTCCGAGTAATATATTGTTAAGTTTGAAATTGCCTCTCTAAACTGTTCCGGACACTTTAGAGAGGCTTTATCCTGTTCAATGGTGGACTCATCACTAGGCTTAAAAAAATCGTCGCTCTGAGGGCTGATGAATAAGTTTATGAAAATATGTCTAATGTGTAAGTAGAAAGTGAAGAGCACAAATGTAATCCTCGGACTGTATGATTTGAGCAGGCTCAATATAAGATGGCAACTATGTTTACTGCACGCTATTTTGCTTATATTACCATCAGTATAATCTCCCCGTTTCATCTAACGAAGACCACGAAGCCAATAAACGTGGTAGCATGATTTAAAAACATTAAAAATCAAGTAATCATGACAAGATCAAT
>JBGTCB010000640.1:0-6361 GCA_041748995.1 Saprospiraceae bacterium
CGGTAACCCTGAAGTGGTGAAGTCAGGCCGAAACTGGAATTGTCACCCACCAGAGCAAGACCACCTCCATACATCCCAAAACCCGGTGGCGTGGGTATACGCTCTCTATCCTCTCCAAGATAAGCACCAGGGAATACGTTGTTACCACTGCCCAGAGCTACATAATAGTTATTGTATTGATCAACCCTCAATCCGTAATGTGTGTAGCCTGCATTGGCTTCTAACCGTAATGTCCGGGAGAATGTATACTGCGATAACCCCCGGAATTCATCGAGGAAATATCGAACCGTCGTGAAGGGAAAATTGATAGCGTCAATTGAGTTTCCACCGCCCAGATCAACATTTTCAATGCTCGGCAATTGGCGTTGACTAAATCTAAAAGGTATGTGCGCCAGAGACACACCATATCCAATCTTCTTTCTCGTGTTGATGTAGCGCACCTGTCCCCCAAAATCATAGATTTCACCATTTAGAGCCAGGCCGGAATAAATTTGATTATAACCAAGTATATCGCTGAATAACATGTCGATACCACCTACCAATCCGGTACGGGTTCCAAAAGTCGAGCTGGTACCGACTCCAATGCCTCCACCACCACCGATATAATCAAGTTTAAACTTAGGCTTATACTTCTGGTTCCTTAAATCCTCACTACCGATGGTATCCTGACTATCGATGTTTTCCAATGCAACATTTACTATATCCTTTCCATCGGTAGTACCTGGAGGCAATACAGCAGCCGTAAAATCAACATCATGCGGATCCACTACTTTGTTATCCATATTATCCGGGTTTGCCTTCTGGACATTGTAGTTTTCTCCCAGATAGTGGGTATATAGAAGCTCGTTACCATCCTTTGAAATCGTGATCGCGGGGGTGTATTTGGTGATACCGCTTACACCGGTAATGATATCTGTTAGCTGGATGATTCGGGATGAGTCCATTTTATATTGGTAAATATTCCGGAATCCATCGCGATCAGAAAGGAAATAAAGATTGTTGTTTTCGTCCCATATGGGATTCATATTATTCGCACCGGGAAAAATATCGAGGTTTTCGATCTCTCTGCTGTCCAAATCCATGATAGCCAGGTTATACTTCCAGGCTCCATCTGTTCTACCTACATCCATACTAACACGATCAGTGACAAAAGCAATTCTTTTCCCATCGTATGAATAAGAGGGTTGGATTTCTGCATACCTATCATTAGTCAATCTCAATGTATTTTTAGTTCTCAGGTTGATTGCATATAAATCCGGTTGACCATCAACCATACCATTAACAACAATGGTATTGCCATCTGGTGACCAGGTAGGGTTACTGAAAGATGGTACATTCTTAAGGGGAAATTCGTCGATTCGCTTGCCGGTCAATGCATCGGTAATAATCAACCGGTTTCGACCTTTACTGAAGACCACATAAGCGAAGTTTTTACTATCAGGTGCCCAGGCTCCGGCAGATTCCAGATAATGCAGGTGATCTATATTACCATTATTGGCCTGGCTATGAACTTTACGTACAATTTTACCTGTCCGAACATCTGCCAGATACAGGTCCGTTGAAAAAATGCTTTTTTCGGAGAGGTATACCACATATCTTCCATTGGGACTGACTGAAGGGGCTATATTGAGTTGTCCGGAGTTTTCTTCTGAGAGAAAAGTTCGACCCTCCGGCCGTTCCTTTTTTCCCTTAAAGAGTGGCTCATAGTAGTTCTTCAGAGACTTTTCCCACATCTCGGAAAGGTCTCCCAGACTAATTCCCAACACAATCGGAACCGACCTTTCAATACCGAATTTAGCGGTAGCTATAAACAGTGGTCGGATCACCTCATCTCCATACAAACCAGTCAGGAATGACCAGAAAGCTTGTCCATAACGATAGGGAAAGTATTTAGGATTGATTGACAGATTCTTTAGACTGGGAACATCTTCGCTTAATACAGCATTCCGCATCCACATAGCAGTATGGGCATCAACTCTGCCAATCGTCATATATTCGGCTAATCCCTCTACGATCCAAAGAGGCAGATTCGCCAGAGACTGTAAGCCAGTGGAATCTCCGGAGAGCAACATATGAAACTGGAATGCGTGCACCAATTCATGACCCAGGACATGAAACGTCTGTTGATTCGACATGGCCAATGGCATAACCACCCGATTTTTCAGTCCTTCTGTCACCCCTCCGGTCGACACTCCAATGTTCCCGGAGATGGCACTGGTTTGTTGAAAGTCAGCATGATTGTTATAGATGACCAAGGGATTCTTTTCTGTAAAAGTATCCTGCAATATTTTGGAATGCAGATCATACCAAATTTCCGCCCACTGCATTACTTTGGTTAGTTCATTGCGATCCTGTAAATAATGGTATACCTCAAAATGAGGACTGTGCACTACTTTAAAGTCGAAATTTGTATATCTGGGTTTATTTTGTCCAAAGTACTGGCCATTCACCGGATTGCTGAACAGCAGTGCCAAAAGAATGAAAGTGAGATTGAAAATAGTACTTCTCATCGTGTCGTTTTATTTGATCTGAGTCTATTAAACTCCATTTGAAGTTATAAAAATTATATGCGGGCCGTTAAAAGATTCTTAAATGATAAGTCCCCCCATACCAGCAACCTACCCGCCTCATAATCATTACTTTGTCCCTGGAGAGATGGTTGCAATAACATTCTCCAAACTAATAGTTCAGACAGTGCCTTTCGATAAAAGGTTTGCTGTAATCAGTCAATAGAAGCACATTTTTGAAAACTTTAGAACATTTTAACTACTCATTAAGAAGAATCATGGCTTTTGGAGCATTGCCTTATCTTTGAAGCAAAATCGCCATCATGATCGATTCTTCTTCGCGAAAATGGTCTTTTGAATGGATTTGATGGCTCAAATACCAGATATGACATACGACAATTTTACGATTAAGGCACAGGAGGCAATTTACAAAGGACAGCAAATAGCAGGAAGTCTCGAACAGCAGCAGGTAGATACGACGCACTTGCTGCTTGCCATTATTCAAACTGATGAGCAATTGGCAGAATTCCTACTGAATAAAATGGGAACTAATCCTGCAACTCTCAAAGCACGACTGGCTGAAGAAGTTAAGAAGTATCCACGGGTTGAGGGTACAGAAAAACAATATCTTACTAATGAAGCCAATCAGGCTTTAGCCGAAGCTAAAAAGATCCTGAGCGATTTTGGTGATGAGTATATTTCAATTGAATTGATCCTGTCAGGTATAATCAAAGGAAAGAGCAAAGCTGCCACCTTGCTTAAAGATATGGGGGGAACAGATAAAGCCCTGCTTGCAGCGATCAAAGAGCTGCGGAAAGGCCGGAAAGTGACTGACCAGCAGACCGACGATCAATACAATGCACTCAAGAAATTTGCAATCAACCTCAACGAGCAGGCAGAAACCGGAAAGCTCGATCCCATTGTGGGACGGGATGAAGAAATCAGACGCATGATGCATATTCTTTCACGGCGAAAAAAGAATAATCCCATTCTGGTTGGTGACGCCGGTGTGGGTAAAACAGCCATTGTGGAAGGGATAGCCTGGAGAATTATCAAGCAGGATATTCCGGAAAATCTTCGTTCCAAGAGTATTTACGTACTCGATCTGGCTGCACTTGTTGCAGGAGCAAAATATAAAGGTGAGTTTGAAGAACGCATTAAGGCAGTCATTAAAGAGGTCAGTGCTTCGGATGGCAATGTCATTCTATTTATTGACGAAATTCATACTTTGATTGGTGCCGGTGGGGGCCAGGGAGGGATAGATGCAGCTAATATTCTGAAACCAGCGCTGGCTCGTGGTGAGCTAAGAGTCATCGGAGCAACCACAGCCGATGAATACCAGAAATACTTTGAAAAGGACAAAGCATTAGTAAGAAGATTTCAAACTGTCTTTATTGATGAACCATCTATTGAGGACACTATTTCCATCTTGCGGGGAGTACAGGAAAAATATGAGATGTATCACAAGATCGAAATCCTGGATGAAGCACTGATTGCTGCCGCCGAACTTTCCCATCGCTATATCACGGAGCGAAAGCTGCCCGACAAAGCCCTGGATCTTATTGATGAATCGGCAGCCAAACTCCGTTTAGAACTTGATTCAGTACCGGAAGAGATTGATGAGCTGGACAGGCGTCTTAAGAAGCTCGAAATTGAACGCGAAGTCATTAAGCGTGAAAAGAATGAGAGGTCCCTTCACGATATCATTGAACAGATTGAAAATACCAAGGAAAAGCTGGCCGGAGTAAGAGCCAGTTGGGAAAATGAGCGTAAAGCCGTGGATAGTATCCAGAATATTAAGAAGAATATTGAAGAACTTGAACTGGAAGCCACTAAAGCTGAAAGAGAAAGCAATTATGAAACGGTGGCGAAAATACGGTATGGGCAGATCAAGGAACAGGAAAAACTATTGTTTGAAGCGGAGACAAAACTGCATGAAATCCCTTCAAACGAACGATTTACCAATGAAGAAGTAACTGCTGCAGACATTGCCGAGGTCGTATCACGGTGGACTGGAATTCCGGTACAAAAAATGATGCAGAGTGAAAAGCTGAAACTGCTGAAACTGGAAGAGGAAATTGGGAAAAATCTGATAGGCCAACATGAAGCTGTCAAGGCGGTAAGTGATGCAGTACGTCGAAGCAGAGCTGGGTTGCAGGACTCTAAGAAACCGATTGGATCTTTTATCTTCTTAGGTCCGACGGGAGTGGGAAAGACTGAGTTGGCCAAAATTTTGGCATCGGTCCTCTTTAATGATGATAAGGCTATCACCCGTATTGACATGAGTGAGTATCAGGAGAAACACGCAGTTTCGCGGCTGGTAGGGGCACCTCCCGGATACGTGGGTTATGATGAGGGGGGGCAATTGACCGAAGCTGTGCGCCGGAGACCCTATAGCATTATACTTTTGGATGAAATTGAAAAAGCGCATCCGGATACATTCAATATTCTTCTGCAGGTACTGGATGATGGACGACTCACTGACAATAAAGGACGAGAGGCTAATTTTAAGAATACTATCATCATTATGACCTCCAATATGGGCTCTGATGTGATTCTCGAAAATTTTGAAGACCTGGGAGAAGTCGGTGAAGAACATCGTGATGATATCATCTCAACCACCAGAGATGAGGTTTTCAATCTCCTCAAGGAACAGTTGCGACCGGAGTTCCTCAACAGAATTGATGAACGGATCATGTTTCTGCCCCTCACACGGGATGAAATAAAGCAAATAGCTAAACTGCTCTTGCGAAATGTGCAGAAGAATCTTGGATATCAGGATTTGAAAATCGAGCTCAGTGATACGGCTTTGAATCTTTTGGCAGATCTGGGATACGATCCACTTTTTGGGGCCCGGCCACTGAAACGGGTGATTGAGAAAGAGTTGGTCAATGAATTGGCCAGGCAAGTTTTATCTGGTGCTTTCACTGCGGGTGAAACCATCTATATCGATGCCCAAAACCGTCAGCTTACTTTTAGTGAACAGCCCTTTGACCCTAACAAAAAGGAAGAGATCCAGATACCCGAACCGGAGAAGGATGAAATTGAGAGCAGACGATCCCGGAGAAAAAAACGTCAGCTTGATGAGTTGGAAAAAGCTACAAAAGACGTAGAAGACGTCAGCAAGTCTCTGCAAAAAGAAGCAGAACAAGGGCCTCAAACTGAGGTCGAAGATGCCTGATCAAATTGGAGTTGACTAGGGTCTTAAGTCTTTAGAGCTCCATTTATCCAGGTTTTCACATTTTGACAAAAACATGTCATCAACTTCTACGAAGGTGCTGGTGATCTTATCATCCAGCCATTTGTTGAGATACTCGACTTTTCGCTCCTCAATAGCAGCCCTTTTGATCTTTGTGTAGTCCTGGCCAAGATTGGCCTGGTGGGGTGGGGTTTGGGATTGTAAAAGGACAATCCGGTATCCAATTTCTCCGCTGGGTTTCTTAAACTCGATGGGTTTGGTAATTTCTCCAACTTTCAGAGTGTCAATAGCGAAAAATACATCTGCCTCCAGATCAGCAGTTTCGAAAAAAGTATTGCCGGTCATTGGATTGACTACCCGGCCTCCATTATTGTAGCTCTGTTCATCTTTGTGAGAGAATTTTTTTACAGCCTCTTCAAAACTCATTGAATCTCCTAGAAACACGGACCTTATGGAATCGAGCTTGATCCTTGCAGCGGCAAGATCTTCTTCATTCAGCTTCGGTTTTATCAGGATATGACGGGTGTGAATGAGGTTGCCTCTTCTTTTGATCAACTCGATCAAATGAAAACCAAAGGGCGATTCGACTATTTCAGAGAGTTCTCCTTCGTTTAAATTGTAAGCAGTTGCCTCAAAGTTCAAACGGCTCTGGAAC
>JBGTCB010000641.1:0-5245 GCA_041748995.1 Saprospiraceae bacterium
ACCTGAATACGAACTTATCATTCTTTCCTGTCAAAAAGATGAAGAAAATCTGAATCTGATCTGTTCGATCAACCCCCGGTACCATAGTATCATTGATGTGGTATCCTATCAGCCTGGTAATCACAAAATGCTGACTTTGCAACAGAGCAGTATGGCATCAAGTTTCACAGATATTAAATTACTGGACATAACCCGGCTAACAGCCAGACCCGATACGCTTCTTATCCAGGCCAACTCGGAGGGTATACTCACAGAAATTCCCCTTTGCTGTGATTTTTGAGAGCATTTACTGGGCATTGCATTCTTCCGAATTTTAAACGCCGGTAAGCTTGTTTTGTCAAATGGATCGTACGGTTCCCGCAATTATTGATAGCTGGGATCGATCATGCTGGATATCAAACTAACCGTAGCGTACGGTTCAAACGGTTCTATAGTTAGGTCGGCCCGGGCCTTACACCAGGTACACAGGGTTAGAATATATCCAGACTATGAATCTTAGTGGGGTTCCAGTAGTTTACTTATAGCTGGATAAGCTGATGTACAATTAGCCGTAACGTACGGTTCAAACGGTTTGGTCGGATAGCACAGGTCACCGGCTGTTATATTTTAACAGGTGGAATAGTCGCTCACTCATTATACTAAAAAGATCCGGATGTCGTTTTTAACCAGATGATACGCAGTACCGGCACGATAGCTATGGCGATTTTTTATCTGGTGATCTCTGCCGGCTTTACACTCCATGCCCACTATTGTGGAGGAAAACTGGTCGATCTGGAAATGTTCAGCAAACCGGATCAGTGCTGTTCTAAAGCCACGGCCTGTCATAAGGAGAATACCAAATGCTGTGATGACGAGACCATTGTCATTCAGTTGGAGGAATGGCAGGTAGCATCAAACCTTCCGGTTTACGATATAACTTTGGCAGACATCATCCGACCAGCCTATCCGGAGCTAAATACACAACTGGAACTTCCTCAAACGGAATTTATCTCTACCAAACCTCCACCACCACGATCAGAACCCCTCTGGTTACTTTACCAGCGATTGACATACTATAGCTAAATAGTTGATTTTCAGAAGATCATTCTAACTGAATTCTTTTTTATAATTAACTATTTAAAATCATGAAAAATATACTATTCATCGTATTCAGTCTTTCCTTGTTCCATCTTAATTTACCGGGATTAGCCGCCCAGAAAGTGGATAAAAAAATCCAAACCGAAGAATTTACGGTTAAAGGAGTCTGTGGCATGTGTGAGAAACGCATCGAAAAAGCTGCTTTGATACCAGGAGTCATGTCAGCAACGTGGGATCAGGATACCGAAAAATTGACGGTCCTCTATAAATCCAAAAAGGTAAGCTTACAAGAAATCAAAACTGCTGTGGCCAATGCCGGTCATGATACTGATGAAGCAAAAGCACCGGATGAGGTTTATACAGCTTTGCCCGGTTGCTGTGCCTATCGTGATGGCGTAAAATCGCATTAGTCATGAGAGGTTACCTCCATTGGGTGTCAGTGGCTTGTCTGCTACTGCCTCCGCTGACTATGTATGGTCAGGACAAAGAAGTATTCCTGGCAGGAAAAGTGCTGGATGCGGATCACGATATGCAACCATTGCCCGGAGCAAATATCTTTTGGCTGGGAACAGATATTGGTGTTGCTACTGATATGGACGGTGGTTTTCAGATACCGATCACCAATCAATCATCAAAACTCGCTGTCAGTTTTATCGGATACCTGCCCGATACGGTTGAAGTGCTTGATGCCAGTTTTCTAACCATTGAACTAACTTCCGGAACTATGTTGGAAAATGTACATGTCGTGCATCGGAGAAAGGCAATGGAGTTTTCATTTCTTGATCCGGCGAAGGTTGAAAAGATCAATGAAAAAGAGTTGCTAAAAGCTGCCTGTTGCAATCTCAGCGAAAGTTTCGAAACCAATCCGAGCGTTGATGTTGCTTTTTCCGATGCAGTCACCGGAACAAGGCAAATTCAAATGCTGGGGCTGGCAGGACCCTATACCCAGATCACCCGTGAAAATATGCCCTATATCCGGGGATTGGCATCTAGTTATGGGCTCACATTTGTACCGGGTACCTGGGTCGAAGGCATGCAGCTAAGTAAAGGAGCCGGAAGTGTGGTCAATGGTTTTGAAAGCATTGCCGGTCAGATCAATATCGAACTACGTAAACCGGAGGATTCAGAGAAAATGTACCTCAATTTTTATGGCAGTCAGGGAGCAAGATTGGAAGCAAATGCCAATTTTACCACGGCTATCAATGATCAATGGTCGACCACTTTACTACTGCACGGTAAAACGAATCAACGGAAAATGGATCGCAATTCTGATGGTTTTCTGGACGAACCAAACGGCAATCAGGTGATCGCATTAAACCGTTGGAAATATTTGGGTGACAATGGTCTTCGGGTGCAATTCGGAATCAATGGCACCTCTATTGACAATGTCGGAGGCCAGACAGCCTTTGAACGAAAGACGGATGCTTTATCAACCCAGCATTGGGGTATGCAGCTGAATATTCAACGACTGGAGGGATGGTTAAAAATTGGTAAAGTGTTCGAAGATATTCCCTGGCGAAGCTGGGCTATTCAGGTCTCCGGATCAAAGCATCAACAAGACAGTTACTTTGGATTGAGAACCTATCTCGCTTCGCAAAATTCACTTTATTCCAACTTTCTCTACCAGAGTATTATCGGTAATACCCATCATCAGGTATTAGTGGGTCTCAGCCTGCAGCATGATGGCTATGTGGAAGAATTCGAAGAAATTCTTTTTGACCGGACAGAGACAGTGCCCGGAGGTTTTTTTGAATATACCTATGGTGGTCATGACAAGTTTTCATTTGTGGGTGGGATCCGGGCTGATCATCACAATCATTATGGCTTTTTTATAACACCCCGATTGCATCTCCGTTATGCTTTTGCAGATGATCTGATTTGGAGGGCTTCTGCAGGGAGAGGTCAGCGTACAGCCAATATTTTTGCGGAAAATAATGGTCTCATGGCAAGTGCCCGTGCCTTTCATATTTTGAACGATGATTCACAAAAACCTTATGGTTTAGAACCTGAAATCGCCTGGAATGCCGGAACCAATATCATCTATACTTTTCAAAACGGACAACATCCAGGTTCTCTAAGTTTCGATTTATATCATACGATCTTTCAGAATCAAATTGTGATTGATCTTGATCAGAGTCCTTCGGAAGTTTTGTTTTACAATTTAAGCGGAAAATCTTTCGCAACCAGTTTTCAGGCCCAATTGGATTTGGAAATCATCACGAGATTTGACCTAAGGCTGGCTTACCGTTTTTACGATGTCAGGACCACTTACTCCGGAGACCTGCTGGAAAAACCCCTGGTATCAAAAAATCGCTTTTTCCTGAATCTGGCTTACAGTACATTGAGAAATTGGGCATTTGACTATACGATCAATTGGCAGGACCAAAAAAGACTTCCATATACCGGTACCAATCCTGCAGCTTACCAACTTGCGCAGAGGTCTCCCGGTTTTCTGGTTATGAATGTTCAGGTGAGTAAAAATTGGCAACAGAAATTTGAAGTTTATCTGGGTGCAGAAAACCTGCTCAATTTTAGGCAGGACAATCCGATTCTTGCAAGTGAAGATCCTTTTGGATCCTATTTTGACAGCTCACTCATTTGGGGTCCGGTCTTTGGCCGAAACATCTACATGGGAATGAGATACCGGATTTAGTTCAGATCGCTTTTTTCCCGGAATTCTCCTTTAGACTTAGGGTTGCAAGTTAGCATTGCTGAATCATCCTGATCCATGACCTGTTCACTATCTCTAGTACGGCAGATTTAGCTCTGTCGTTTTTGTAATATTTTAGTTAAAAAACTGTATTAAAAATCAAAAAAAACACACGGTTCAAAAATCGATATCCAATCAATCAACTGCAAGTTTAACCAATTGCAAACCAAAGTACTAAACACTATGCTCTCGAAGACTGGTAGAAAACATATCAAATACAATTTATATATCATACCCTAATTCTTGCGAATAGTTCCATTCTATTAGGATAAACACTTGTTTTTCATTAATTTGCAGGGCGAAACCCACTAAACCTTCACTCAAATCCAATGCGCTTAAATAGCCGTAAGTCCTTATACCGGCATGGCTCCATTGCAGTAGTATTTCTTGGTGGGCTTGTTAGTCTGCTATCGGCGTTGATACCTAATGGTTCGGGTCATCTCACGGACACCTATCCAGTCGGGCCCTATCTTGATGGAGTTTTTCCCGCGGAGACACCTGGTAACGGTTCAGGTGATGGTAACTGGACAGTGGTTAATGCCTATCCCAACTTACTTTTTGCAGACCCACTTTCTATCGTTCAGATTCCGGATACATCCGGGTTTTATGTCACGGGAAAACAGGGATATGTTTGGAAAATCACCGATGATACAACCACTGCATTAAAAACTACCGTACTTGACATAAGCTCTGTCGTGGACACCGATGGAGATGCCGGACTGATTAATATGATTCTCCATCCGGAATTTGGTCAGCCTGCATCCCCAAACCGTGGTTATGCATACTTCATATACCGATATCATCCCCTTGGAAATCTAGCTGACAACTGCAATTCTGATGCATATACCCGGCTGTCAAGATTTACCCGGCCTGATGGTCAGGAGGTTTTTGACAGAAATTCTGAATTCGTATTGGTCCAGCACCACGACCCTCATTGCTGGCACTCGGGGGGTGGAATGTTTTTCGACGACGAAGGTTACTTTTATTTCGCCTTTGGTGACGCCGGATCTTCCAATGATTTTTTTAATAGTACCCAACAGATCGATTCCTTCTTTTTTGGAGGTTTACACCGTATTGATGTTGACCGGATTCCTGCACGAAGTCATCCAATTAGAAGACAACCCAAAGACCGGCCTCATAGTCTCCCGGAAAAGAGTTATACTCAGGGATACTCTATACCCAATGACAATCCATGGGTTAATTCCGATAGTAGCATTCTGGAAGAATTCTTTGCCCTGGGGTTTCGAAATCCACACCGGGCAAATTTTGATCCAACATCCGGGCAGATCTGGGTAGCCGATGTAGGTGAGGGAGCCCGTGAAGAGATCAACCTGGTTGAAAAAGGTGATAATTTACAATGGCCTTTTCGAGAGGGGTCAGAAAGAGGTCCAAAGCCAAAGCCATTATCGATAATCGGCAATAGTAAAGGACCGGTTTACGAATACAGCCATGCTGAAG
>JBGTCB010000642.1:0-3476 GCA_041748995.1 Saprospiraceae bacterium
CCGTGTGCACCGGGAAGCGTGGCATTGGCAGGATTTACCTGCAAAGGATCGTGGATCCGGTGACCCTGATTGTCGTTGCCATCCTTATATAATTCAGTTACCTCAAGGTTATGGACATCAACTTCATAGAACCCCTCCTCCATTGTTCCATAGTAAATCTTATTTGCCGGATCAAACAAATGACGGGCATTTCCCGTATGTCTGCCGGGCATTTCCGAATAAGGTATTACCCGGACATTACCCAGGGTATCAATGGCATATGGCCCAATAAACAGTTGATTACTTTCCCGATGAATTATCCGGTTGGCAGGAGTTCCACCGATGCTTTCACTGCGTGCAATCTGACGCAGATCAGGAGTAATTTCATACAACTTATCCGACGATCCTTGGGGCAAATGAGGTCCATAAGTAATAACCCAAAGCCGGCCTGCCCAGGGCACCACCGCTCCGGTACCACACTCACTTTCCTGATTATAGTACGCCAAATGCGGATAAATACCACTGACGGATACCGGTTCTTCGGAGGTTTTTTTCTCCAGAACACAGGAAAACATTAAAACCGGACCTAAGACCAATATGATCGCCTTTGCCAAAAACCCCCATGTGCAGTGCTTCATGTTCCGAATTTGGCAAATAAATTTGTGTTCCTGGTTATAAAAAGGGGGCAAATGCATTTGTTAGATAAGCCGCAGATAGATAGATTCTGCTCTCTTCTTCTATCGAGAGAGGAAGATCTATATCTTCCGGCTCAGAAATAAAATAGGGAACATAGATTGACCCACTAAATATTCTTTCGGTTTATTTATGTTGCAGTCTTAGAGACTTTCCTTACATTTTTAACGTGATCGTCCACACCTTTCCCTCCATTTAGTTTTGAATGCCTCCTTTTCCTCATCGGTCATATCTCTCCATTTATCCCGCCAGAAGCCTCTGTTCCGGGAAAACCTATGGGAACCGAAACGGCCCCAGCTTCCAAAAAGCAACCGGCATAAGACTAGTAACCCGATGGCATGCCAAATGGAAAGGGCATTTACCCCCAAAAGATCCGGAAGTATCCAATTCCACAATTGCATCACAATCAATCCGGCCAACAATAAAAGGAAAGTTGCTGCCAAAAGGAAAAACAATATTTTAATCGGCCAAAATCTTTTATGGTGGTTCATTTTGCTTTAATTCAATGATCTAATCTTGCATAAATTCATCATAGAGCGACTGCAACCTCTTGCGCAGATGCTGATTAGCGTATCGCTTACGGGAAATCCAGGTCTTAATACTCTCTCCCGTGCGATCAGCCATTTCTTGAAAAGTTTGATCTTCCAGCTCATTCCAGATAAATGCCTGTCGCTGATTTTCCGGCAATTCAGCCAAGGCATCAAATAAAGCCTCCCAAAACATTTCTTTAAATTCAACATCTTCGGGATGCTGAGGATCAGCTACTAAGATATCCCGGATAAAAGACCCCTCATCTCCCACTTCCTGTAGATCATCCAGTAAATCGGGTTCTCTGCGGCGATAACGGTCAGTGACTTTATTTCTGGCTACCCGGAAAAGCCATCCACTGATCTGTTCGATACTCTCGATTTGCAGGACTTTGCTTAACTGATACCAGACATCCTGCAAGATATCTTCCGCATCGGTATTGGATGGTACCCGGCCACGGATGAAACGGAACAACCGCTTTCCGTATAGGTCTATTGCATTTGTAATCGTCTGCTCTCTGTGTGTAGCCAATGGTAGTGACATGGTTTACCGTACCAACTTACTAAAGGGCACCTCTATTAACCCCATTCATGGTAAAAACAATTTTCATTCGAAAATTTATTCAATAATGTGCTGCGCCATACTTCGTTGATCGTCAGTCAGATAGCTAGCTATCTTCCTTCCTTCAGCCTTGTATAGTGTTGCGATTCGCAAATACCTATACCATCTAACTTGTTCTTTTGCACCAATACTTCATCACCAGAGACCTTACGTAGCTTCGGCTATGTGCGGTTCTGCTTCTTTGTCCTGGCACAAAATAACTGCGTTTTATACTAAACTTATTTACAATTCGCAACACGGGCTTGCATCTTATTGAATTTTTACTCATTCAGAGGTAAATAGAGGTGCCCTAAAGTAGACGGGTTGAAAGTTATTTTACTTTAACCTGCGACTTTGTTTTTCAATAACCTTCTGAGAAAATAACCCCTGAAATGTATCTTGCAAGATGATTTATGATGTGACAATCGTAGGAGGTGGTATAGTGGGTCTTTCCACTGCCTTCCAGTTACTGGATATGAAACCTGAATTAAGGATTTGTGTCCTCGAGAAAGAACAAGAAGTTGCACAGCATCAAAGTAAACGCAATAGCGGCGTCATGCATTCGGGTATCTATTACAAGCCCGGCACTTTGAGAGCACATAACTGCCGGGACGGACATACCCAGCTGATTGAATTTTGCACCATTCACGAAATCCCTTTTGAACTTTGTGGCAAAATCATTGTAGCTACCAATCAAAAGGAAATCGAGACCCTTAAAAATATCTATCAAAGGGGCATTCAAAATGGGTTGACCGGATTAAAAATTATCAGCTCCGAAGAAGCCCGGGAAATCGAACCCCATGTCCATTGTATTCAGGCCATCATCGTGCCTCAAGCCGGAATTGTTGAATATGAGAGAGTTGCTAAAAAATATGCCGATTTATTTGTGGAAAAAGGAGGCATCCTATTAGTGAATCATCAGGTTCTGCAGATCATACAAAATCACGACAGCATAAATATTATCACAGATCAAAAGGAAATAAACACGCGTTATGTGATTTCCTGTGCCGGGCTTTATGCCGACAAGATTACGCAGCAAACTATGCCGGAAATTCCCTATAAAATATTGCCATTCAGGGGTGAATACTATGAGTTAAAAAAAGAAAAAGAATATTTAATTGAGCATTTAATTTATCCGGTTCCGGATGTTAGTTTTCCTTTTTTAGGGGTGCATTTTACCCGGAGTATTAATGGCGGTATCGAAGCCGGCCCTAATGCCGTATTAGCATTTAAACGGGAAGGTTATCACCACAATCAGGTAAATGCCGGAGAATTAATCGAAATTCTGGGCTTCAAAGGTTTTCAGAAACTGGCCGCGAAATTCTGGCGAACCGGTTTAGACGAAATGCGACGATCCTACTCGAAAAAACTGTTTGTCAAAGCAATGCAGAAGTTAATTCCGGAAATCAACATTGATGATGTAGAGCCAGGCCGGAGTGGTGTCCGGGCAATGGCTTGTGATCAACAAGGGAATCTGATCGACGATTTTGTTATACTGACATCAGACAGGGTGGTTAACGTGATCAGTGCTCCATCACCTGCAGCTACCGCATCCCTCGCTATAGGTAAAGAAATAGTAAAAAAAGCCCTGGGTATTATAGAAATCCGATAAAATCATCTCCCTTAACTATTGGTGATAATTTGAATTTCTTTTTGCGAATTTCTAATAGATATAT
>JBGTCB010000643.1:0-3915 GCA_041748995.1 Saprospiraceae bacterium
ACTTTCAGTATTTGACCCGGGGAAGCCAGATAAAGCCTTGAGTCCTTTTCAAAAGCAGGATTCCCTGCAGAGAAGGTCTCCACAAATATCTTTGCCGTTGACCGGGCTCTTTTTGCCGGACTGGTAATGAACAATTCAATACCAGGTTCTTTACTATACAGCATACGAGCCATAATGGGAGCATCACGCTTTCCCCTTTCGTTTAATGGACGCTTTTCATCGGAAAGCGCATAGTCATCCCAGCTGGACTTGGCATGACGTACCAGATAGAGCGTTTTCATAATCTGTAAAAATACAAATGTCTGAGGAAGTTGCAGTACCTTAAAAAATCTGGTTTGGGCTGAATTCCTACAGTTTTTTCCGATATTTAGTAGCAATTCCGGAGCAAAAGCTCCCATGGATCCTGTTTTTGATGATATATAGAATTCTTTTTCCTGCTCTCATCTGTCTGATAATCAGTTGTCAGCAGGATCAGACCGTTGAGAAACTGCCCGACCTTGTTGATTTTAACCTGCACATTCGCCCCATTTTAAGCAACAACTGTTATGTTTGTCACGGACCCGATATAAGCAGTCGTCAGGCAGATCTACGGCTGGATCTGGAGGTACATGCAAAAGCACGAACAGCCAAAGGTCATCGGCCGATCGTGGAAGGAAATTCCCGCAGAAGCGAAATCTACCGTAGAATTACCAGTGATAACCCGGATCTTGTAATGCCTCCTCCGGAAACTAACCGCTCGCTCACTTCCTATGAAAAAGCTCTTATCGCCAGGTGGATCGATCAAGGTGCCGCCTGGAAAAAGCATTGGGCATTCCTTGCACCGATTGAGGTAATCCCCGGGGAGCCAGGGCAACACCGGATCGATGCCTTCATTGATCAAACCCTAACCCAACAACATTTAACCCGGTCCGGTCAGGCTTCTAATTCTTCATTGGCAAGACGCCTCTCCTTTGTACTAACCGGATTACCCCCTAAACCAGAAGATCTAAAGTTGAATCTGGAAGACCATAAAATCTATGAAGATTATACTGACCGGTTGCTGGCATCTCCACAATTTGGAGAACGCTGGGCCCGGCACTGGATGGATCTCGCCCGTTATGCTGAAGGCCGGGGTCATGAATTTGACTATCCGGTCATCGGTGCCTGGCACTATCGTGACTATCTGATCCGGGCCTTTAACGAGGATATCCCGTATGATCTAATGGTCAAAGAACAGCTCGCAGGAGATCTCATTGACCCCCCGCGATTAAATAAGGAAGGAAAATTTAACGAATCAATCCTGGGTACTTTGTTTATTAATCTGGGTGAAGGTAAACACAGTCCCGTCGATACAAGGGATGAAGAAAAAATCCGCATCGATAATATGATCGATGTCACTACCAAAACATTTCAAGGGCTCACGGTGGCCTGTGCCCGTTGTCATGATCATAAATTTGATGACATCCCCACAACTGACTATTATGCCCTTTATGGAATTTTTGAAAGTACCCGGACACATCTGTATCCGCCCTATAAGACAGAAAGCATTACTGCAAATATTGACAGCATTAAAAACTTAAAAGAGGATCTTCGAAATTATTTAAGTGCTATTTCGCAAAGCAATGAAAAATCCAGGGCTTCATTTATCTCCAAAAATATTGATTCTTTTCAAAAAATAAATTATCAGGTACTCGGCGATTTTCGTGGAAAAGATTTTGGTACCTGGACCAGTAAAGGTTGGTGTTTTGACACCGGAACCCCCTTCGACGATGTTGTGGTTAATCCGAAGACCAACCAGGCAAAAATTATAGAGACCGGTGCAGCCAGCAGTCAGAAAATAAGCAGAGGTCTCTCCGGTGCTTTAAGATCTCCTACATTTACAATCGATCAGGATTACATTCTCTTTAAGGCAGCTGGAAATCAATCTTCATTTCGAATCGTCATGGATAACCTGCAATTGATTCAGGATCCTATTCATGGTGCCTTTTCAAGAGTGGTTAATAATGCTGAAACATCAGATTACATTTCGTATGTAGGGATGTGGAAAGGGAGTAAAGCTTACATTGAAATTATGCCAGGTAAGTACTTTACCAGGAACGGAAAAGGCCATTATTACCAACTGGATCCTGAGGCCTGGATAGAAGTCTCCTATGTTCTGGCTTTGGATAGCCTGATTCCTTTCCCGTCTGAAAAGTTGATGCCTGAGTCAAAGACGGTCACAGATACTCACTTTGTGGAAATCCCAAAAGAGATGTGGAGTCAATACCTGTCTAAGATGAATCAATATGCGCTCAATTTACAGGATACCACATTCATTGCCGGGGTCACGGATGGAGACGCCATTCATAGCCCGGTTTTTATCAGGGGGGATCATAAAAATTTAAGTGCGGAGAAAATTTCCCATCGGTTTCTTACTGCCCTACCTGATGTAGGTTATTCTTTTCCGACTAATGGCAGTGGAAGATTGGCATTGGCAGAGTCGATCACCGATCCTTCAAATCCACTGACCTCCAGGGTAATGGTCAACCGGGTCTGGCACCATTTGTTTGGAAGGGGAATTGTTTCGACCGTAGACAATTTTGGATTGCAAGGCAGCCTTCCTTCACACTTCGAACTTCTCGATCATCTGGCTTTACAATTTATTTCTGGAGGTTGGTCAGTAAAGGAATTAATTAAATATATAGTACATTCTGAAACTTTTAAACAAAGTACGCACGTAAGTTCCCAAGCAGGAGAAGTTGACCCGGAAAATAAACTTTTGCATAGTTTTCCGGTAAGACGGCTGGAGGCAGAAGCTATCCGGGATCACATTCTGGCATGTAGTGGTCAGCTTGATCTGACAATGTACGGGCCCTCCATTCCATTACATCTGACGGATTTTCTCCAGGGACGGGGCAGACCGTCGGTTTCCGGTCCATTGGATGGCGCCGGCCGGCGGAGCATTTATCAGGCGGTATGGAGAAACTTTCTTCCACCTTTCATGACCACTTTCGATATGCCTATACCTTTCAGTACATTTGGAGATCGTTCGGTGACAAATGTACCGGCCCAATCGCTGACGCTGTTAAATGATCCTTTTGTACAACAACAAGCAGCCTTGTGGGCCGAAAAACTTTGTCAAAATAATACATCGGAAATCGACCGGATTGAAGACGCCTATATCAATGCTTTTAGCCGGTATCCAACATCCGAAGAAATTCAACTCAGTCAGGAATTTCTTTCGGAACAGAAACTGAAATATGAAGACACGGAGACAGATGTTGAAAAAATGATCTGGACGGATTTTTGCCACTCATTATTTAATATGAAAGAATTTATCTACCTGCTGTAAAAAAATGTACTTTTTTTTAATTGAAATGAATAAAGACCATAACACCACAAAACCATAATACCACAATACATAACACCATGAATAAAAGTTGTGCTGGATTGAGTCGAAGAGAAATGCTCGGTTTATGTCGTAGTGGATTTGGCGGTGTGGCTTTATTGGGTATGCTGGGAAGTTTTGGAATGCGCTTACCGGTGAAACCATCAGGGGAACTTCCCGGGCAATTTCCTCCACTACCCCACTATACTCCCAAAGCAAAAAGTGTCATTTTTTTATACATGGACGGTGGGATTTCGCAGGTGGACTCCTTTGATCCGAAACCTCGCCTGGAAAAAGAAAATGGAGAAGATCCTTATAAAAAATTTAAAGTAGATGCGACACAGTTTAATAATATCGGAAAAATTTTAAAAAGCCCCTGGGATTTCAAACAATATGGTCAGAGTGGCATGTGGGTAAGTGACCTGTTTCCGCATATTGCCACCTGTGTCGATGACATCGCACTTATACGATCAATGGTTTCGGATTTTCCCGAACATACCAATGCCAACTATTTTCTGCACACCGGCCATGGTATCCAGGGTCGTCCCAGCATGGGTGCGTGGGCGACC
>JBGTCB010000644.1:0-15954 GCA_041748995.1 Saprospiraceae bacterium
AATCGGGATGGCAATGGTATTAACGGTGACCCGGATGTTTTGGGCTATGACAAACCTCTCGTGAAAGATGGCTATATTCAGCTAAGTGACCGTGCTGGATTTGGCATTGAACTAAATGAAGACCTGATTAAGGGTAAATATCTGGTTGAGGGTGAGCAATGGTGGGATTGAGTTTAGGGTCTTTAAAAAACCAGCGTAGTTGGACTATTCGATTTGAGCAATGTTGCTGTATTCGTAGAGTGTAAGCTCTGGCTCTAATTGTAGATTAAGAAACCGGTGATACGTTTCCTGACCATTCGGACAAGACTTTCTTATGAAAACAAGTCCTCGATCCAATGCTTTGTATTCCGCCACGCGATAAAATTCAAAACAAGGTACAGTCAGCTTCTTCGGTTGCAACTGGAATAAATCAACTTGCGACGTATTGCTTTCAAACTCCGTTCTTATTTCAAGTTTTGATTGCAGATCAAAAGGAGGACAGGCAATAAAAATAGTTTCAATTTCACTCATCGCTCTGGGATAAGAAAAATTAAAGTCAGCCCTTGCTTTTACTTCCGAATCAAAATGACTTTGACCATGCGGGATCAAATGGGCAACATATTTTCCTGAGAATAATATCACCAGAAAAACCACTAATTTATATTTGAGAGACAATATCATTTGCGAATTAGTAAATTTTGAACCTGATCTTTATTTTGGTCCATAACGATGTTACTATTACTGACTTTCTCCACCCAACGACGTTTGACGATAGTATCGCTCCATTGATAATTCAAATGGGAAAAAGCTTGAATTTCGGGATGGTTATCTAATAGCTGAAAGAATGGTTCATACCATAAATTCCACAAGGCTTCACCTTTTACTTCAAAATTCTTCTGTACTGCCTCTGTGCTTGATTCCATGATCATAACGGGTATGTCTTTGTCTCTCGCCATTCTGAAAATTGCGTCATAATTAGGCCCGGTAAATAGTATTGTATTCACATAGTGTTCAGGTAGAATTTTATATAAGCTAGTGCCAATCCAATTGACATATTCCTCGCCCGGAAACCATTGCTCAATCTCATTATCTGAGGAATCCGACTTCATGCCCCCTATGTACCAAACGTAAGAGATGTTCGACACTGCGTTTGATTGTATTTTATCGACTACACATCGGTACGCCGCAACAAATAATTCCGGATCACTATCAAAGACAGGATGATTGACCTCCATACCAATTGAAAGCATTACAGGCCTGGAAAGACCACCTAAAAAAACCGCGAGGCTATCTATTTCCTGATCAAATTTTCCTTCACAAACATCGTCAAAATGAGTCTTATCAATTGATAAAATCACTGACGGAATCAAAGCCTCGTTAACTTCAAAAAATGAATCCAGTGCAAGGAGGTGATTTACGCCAAAAACCCTGTTCGGCAATTTCAAATTCAATGCTGTGTAAAGAACTACACCAAAAGGACTTTTTTGGACCCAGGTATCATTAAAGAGACTATCCAGATCATTCAAATAGGACTGCTGGTGGGCAAAATAAAATACCTGGTTAGCTTCCGGACAAAAGTCTAAGCCTTTTTTAAAAATATTGACTGGCTGACAAGATATATAGACCAGCAAAACAAATAGTGGATAAAAAATTGACCGCATTTTGCGTTTTGGAAGATTCGTTGATTTAAGATTGGGCTACAATGGCAGCTTTGTGCCACTGTAACCCCTACAGAAATATAAAATCTACTTATTCAACAATCATCATATCGGACGCCAACAATGTCTTATCAGACATCCGGGCGGTCAACTTGTAACCATATACACCGGCCGACAGTGAAAGTGCATCAACCTGAATTTGATGACCTGTACCGGCGGTAAAGTGTTGTGCAGGAATTCTTTTTACAACCTTACCCGTCAAATCAAACATCGTTACATCAATCTGAGCTGATCGCTCCAAATCAAAACGAATGGTTGTGCTTGCATAAAATGGATTGGGATAATTACCCACTAATCGAAATTCAGAGGAGGGGGCAAAATCACGAGCGCTGCTGATCACATCATGCCATCGTTTTGATCCCAAAGGCAATCCATCGGTGCCAGCTGTGTACGATTGGGCATCCGTTGGATATCCATAGTCCAAATCATAAACGTCTTTCGACAAGTCCAATATCAGGGTATTAAAAATGACATTCGCGGGATCTGACCAATATAAAGCTTTCACCATTATTGGCTCCTCTACTGTGCTGGCTGGATTTGTGAACTCGAGAAACTCACTGATATTGTTCTCCATCACAAAATCGAAGCTTAAGGTACCGGTCTCGCCCATCGCAACAGCAATGACCGAATCCATTTTTGCATTCCACATCCGATGATTCACGGCTGTGTCTGGTATTGGTACATTGGCAAGTACCGAATCCATATAAATATTGTTGTTTCTGAAAATAATTTGCTTCGTGCTGTCAGTTGGTACGATCAGAAAGACAGAATGTCGATCCGCAAACTGAGTATCAATGCCCATATATCCGACATTTTGAAAAATATTATTTTCAACAATAACGGTCTGGGGAATTCCCAAATTAATGGCCGCAAGCCTTCCTACTCCTGCATACTGAGAAGGTTGCTGAAGACCTCCCACGCTCACAATTGTATTATTTCTAAATTCCAGGTACTCTACACCCAGCCCTCCATCATTTTGATAGCCTACTACACATGGGGTGTTAAAGAAAGTATTATGATTCCAAATGACCGTATCTTGTTGATTGCCTCTCATAAATAGAGCACCCCCTCCCTTATTCCAGAGATTCCTTTCGTAGGCATTACGTATGATATTGTTAGTAAAATAAAGTTTCTGATTCGAACCATCCATGCGAACAACATCCAATCGCTGGTTTTCTATCAGACAATCATCGACAATGGCGGTGAATCCATCGCCACGTGGACGAATTGGAGCATTATCTGAATGTTCTCCGGCAGAATCGAGGCCCGGGAATGAAATTCCCTTCCAGGTAAGATTATTTAGCACCCGGGCAAAGCTTGGTGCCTGACCCGATGCAGGGTGTACCGCCAGCATGATTGGTCTCTTGCCTTCTCCCGGTTCAGCCTCAAGATGTAATGCATAAGTAGGTCTCCACTCCTGCTCATAGGGATAGGTAGCATCTCTTCGCAAAATATAGATGGTATTAGCCACAGTTGGTGTATCGGTAGCCACCAGATCCGCTTCAATAAACGTCTGGATGGCATCCAGCCCCATCGGTTCGATGATCATTACTCTTTGCGCCATCACACTTGTGAGAAAGAGCATCAGGGATGGAATAAGCAATGTTTTGTACATTTTCTTCATAATAGTGATATGGTTTATTGTCAAATAATATTTAGATTTTATTCCTTTTTACCACCGGTGTACCGGATACCTAACCAACTGGTCGTGCCATAAATACTTTCGGTACCTGGCAGTAGAAGCGATCCGGTAAACGATTTATCATGGGTATTCTGTAAATTAGTCACACTACCAGTGATGGTTATGTGATCATTAATTTTAAAATTGACACTTACATCTAATCGCGCAAAGTCATCAACCCAAACATCCAGTTCTTCATTGGAACTGATTACGGCAAGTGAAGGACCCTGGAAGCTCCAGGATACCCGACCTGAAAATCTACCTTTGTCGTAACCTACTGATACGTTAGCAATCTGGTCTGACTGACCTGGCATCTGCAATGTCCTTGAAGTATCGATCAGCGTACTCATAAATGTCTCAAAATCAAAGACAGATATTCTAAAAGGATACACGGCTTTCGACGAAATCTTTGAATAGTTTCCGTATAAAACAATACCATCAAACGGACTGGGTAAAAACGAAAGGTTGGTTTGCAACTCGATTTCATACCCCTTGACGGTAGTAATACCCGTAGCATTTATGGGTTCGATAACGGAATTAGCTCCGGAGATGCCATACGAACCAAATCGTTGTTCAATAAGATCGGATTCGAGAATCCGGTTGTACAAGAAGTCAATATTCTCCAGTTCTTTATAAAAACCACCGACTGTAAATAATCCGAATTTGTTATTAAAAATGGTCAGAAATGCATCATAATTCCAACCTAACGTGGGCAATAAGTTTGGCTCAGATCGGGTAATCGTGCTCGACTGGGCAACAATCCTTATAAAAGGAGTCAGGTTATAGTAATCAGGTCGCGTGATAGTCCGGGTAGCTGCCAACCGAATATCGAGGCCATTGCTGTTATCTTCCGATTTTAACAATTGGAATTTCGTATTTATCATCGGCAACCATTGTCCGTACTTCTGAGTGCTGGTTCTCCAATCGATGGTGCCTTGCGTCTGTATGGACTTTCCGTCATTCGAAAGGTTTTCCGTATAATTAAAATTCTCGTAGGCCGCATATTGATTATCGGAATGCTCATAACGTACCCCTCCAACCATACTGATACGGCTACCCAGATTCAAATCGGTCATAAGATAACTGGCGTAGATATTTTCATTGGCATCGTAATCACCTCCACCACTCACCTTTTGATCAACTCTCAAATGGCGGTATTCATCAAACAATCGTTTAGCATCTTCAGTATTCAATACTAAAGGAAATGGGTATTTACCATCAAAAAATGGTTCCACTTTGTAGCCTTCATCCAGGAAATTGGCGGCTGAGATTCCATTCCGGTCCACAACGATCTCAGGATGCTCAGCAATATAGGTTTCAATAAACCTTCTGCCCTGGATCAGCGTACCATTTGTACGTCTCCGAATTCGGTCCTTTGTTTGCAGTTTACCCCCGAATTTCAGAAATCCGTTTATTTGCGATGATAAACGATATGTTTTTTTGGCATTAATTTGAGCTATCCAGTTTTGATCTAGCCGGCGGTTTCGATCACCTCCTCCTGGTACCGCTCCTGTTGAAGTCACTGCGTTAAAATTGGCGTATTCCATTGTCAGATAGGGATCCTGCCGTGGCAATTCCACATTCGTTAAGGGATTGGGCTCCCCAAAACCATAGCCATAGCTATACGGATTTTCATCTTCGGTCTGCACAAAATTAACCTTCCAGTCAAGATCAACCGCCGGCAATGTATGAGTTGATCCAAGACTAAAATTCATCAGATTAATATTAGATTTATTGCGACCGGCACTCCAGGTGGCGCTATTGCTCAATGAGCCGACGCGATTATTTCGCCACTTATTGTCGAGATCGGTCCGGGCATACATTCCGGAGAGGGTAAATTGGTGCCGGTCAGTGATGGCATAATCAAGGATTACATTGCCATTATATCGGCCCCTTCGGGTGATATTATCAAAAGTTGTTAGCCCGTTTAAAGTGGTTCCTCCCCGAAACTCATAATCAACCTGATCTTCATCCGAACTCCTGTTTACAATGGAATATCCCCCGGCAGCAATAATTCCCAATTTGTTATTAAGTATCCTATTGCTGTACACCCCATTGATTTTCATATTGTCGGTCGTTTGATGATAATGATTCCGACCCAGCTGCGCATTAATCCTATATTTTGATCCTTGGGGTGCCTTTTTAGTAATAAAATTGACTTTGCCACCGATCGCATCACCATCCTGATCCGGTGTCAGGGATTTATAAACCTCGATACCTGCCAGAGTCTCCGATGCGATCATGCTGAGATCTACCGAGCGGTCATCGAGACTTGGTTCATAATTAGGCTGACCCCCTCCCTGAGCAATTGAAAATACCCTCCTGCCTTGTCCTGTTGCCGGAATTCTCACTCCATCAATACTGACGGAACTGAACTTGGGAGAAAGGCCCCGGATATTGACCCTTTGACCTTCGCCACCACTCCGGCTGATCGAGATACCGGGTAGTCTTCCTACCGATTCGGCCGCGTTTTCGTCAGGAAGCTCCTGGATGCGTTCAGACGAAACCACATTGATGATGGAGTTTGATTTTACTTGTTGATTGATTGCAGCTGATTGCCCTAGTCTTTGAGAACTAACCGTGACGGTGGCACCCAGAATGGCCAGAACACTGAGTTGCATATCCTTTACCAAAACCTGACCGTCAGTGATTTCAATTACTGCGCTATCCGAGGAGTAACCGATGTAAGAAAATATTAAGGTGTGAGTACCTGCAGGAATTCCGGAAATACGGTAGGTACCCTCGAGGGAAGTGGCATCTCCCAACGAAGTACCCTTGAGCAGTACCGTAGCGGCCACCAATGGATCTCCGGTAGTGGCATCAGTAATCGATCCGCGCACCTCTCCGGCAAAAGCCCGTTTCTTCGTTGTACCGCTTTCGTCGAAAGTACTTTCTCCTCTCACAAAATTCAAAATTTCCATACGGGAAATCGACTGATCAATGGATGTCTCTATACTGAGCGATCCACTGCTTTCCAACTTTTGGATCTGCCTTAATTTTCGCTCCAGTTTATTCTTTTTCCGAAGGCCATTCCGGTCATGACTATAGATTACGCAATATTTACGACTAATAATTTCATATCCTAAATTGGCGGTTTTCATTAACCTTCTAATGGCAACTTCAAAAGCCTCAGCTTTCTTAATTTCAAAATCAACGATTAGATCTTTTACAATGGATTCTTCATACGAAAAGAAAACATGATAGGTTTCCTTAAAATCATTCAGAATCTCGCTCAGTGGCTTCAGTTGTAATTTGTAGTTGTTGGCAGCACCCAGTGCTGACTCTTCCTCAGCAATCACTCCGGTCATGGTAATGAATGTTGCCATGATGACTCCGGCTACCAGTTTGAAAAATCTAATTTTTGCACTCATATAAATATTCAATTAGATGAAGTCCTTACATTGTTATTCTGTTGGAATAAAAATCCAATTGCCATCTACTCTTTTTACCTCTAAGCCCAGAGTTTTCGAAAGGATTTCAAGAGTCAATTTTTCGTCATTTATGGGAATACCGACCGAAATACTCTTGCCCTCCCAAAGCGATGGTATCTCACCGTAGCTAAATCCATAAATGCGCGTGAGTCTGGATAGAATATCGGGCAACTCAATATGCTCAAATTCAATACTTCCATCTGTCCAGTCGGTTTTTTCCTGGGTCGTCAATTTTCTTTTTTCTAAAATGGGAGTTCTGCTTGCAGTGTATTTAAATAGATCTCCCGGCTCCATTAAAAGCGGGTCGGATCCAGACTCGGTACCCAGGTCCAGTTTAATCTGTCCCTCCTGCAGGTATACTTCTGTTTCTTCAAAATGGGTATTTACATTAAACGATGTACCCAGGACTTCAACCACAAGGTTTCTTGTCCTTACCATGAACTTTTCTCCCGACTCGGGTTTCTTTTTTACATGAAAAAACACTTCCCCTTCGACCAGTACGTCTCGGGGATTTTTCCGGTTATATTCGAGTGTAGAATTAGCATTTAGAATGACCTGCGTCTGATCCGGTAAAACCAGCTCCAATTTTTCACCAAAGTTGGTGCTTAAAATTACTTTCAAATTATGGTCCCGCTGGTAAAAAAAGAAAGTTGCCCCAATCAAAAGAAGAATAGTGGCAGCAATTTTGAGGGTGAACCGATTTCCAAATCTCGTTCCAATTTCGTTCGTCTTGATCTCCTGTGTGAAATCTATTTTAGTCAGCACCTGATTAAGTGACGCTTTGCTCATTTCTTCGGAGATCGTCTTCTCACGGATTTTTATCCCTTTGACGATCGAGGAGCCTAGTTCCGCCAATTCTCTTCGATGAGGGTTCTGTTCCAACCATTTTTCCCACCTCTCAAAATCCCTGGAATCTGGCTTTGTACACCATTGTATGAAAGAAGGATTCTGCAACCATTCTTCCAGAATCTGACCATCAGTTCTGTTCATAGAATCATTATAATTTTTAATTAAGAATCGAAATTTGATCTGTAATACTCAGTTTGATAATTTTTTTCGTAAAGTTTAGAAACCCATTTGTGTCAGATCTGCCAATCAGGTTGGCGACGATGCTATTTCATGCACAGGATTTATGGGAGAAAACAATTCATCATCCCCGGTTGAATTACCCAACTTGCGCCGATAGTGTCCGAGCATTTTTTAAAAAAAGAGCGCAGCCGTTCTCGTCGTTCTGGCTTTGTTGATCCCCTGCCCGGCATGCCTCGGCAGAGGGTGTCAGTCAGTTATGACCGGGTACTCACTACGTGAGGCTTTTGATGATGATAAGATGACGAAAAAGACCTGCTTATGGTATATAGATATTTATGGGACAATGCACTAGGTATCCCTGGAGATTTGTTGTTTGGAAACCAAGGTCCTGAGTTTCTTAAATGTTCGATAGAGGATATTCAGAATGCTTTGATGTCGCATGGACAACACCTGAGCGATTTCCTTATTACTTAGATTTGCATAGTAACGCAGGTAAATGACTTCCCGCTGATTCGGAGTAATTTCCTCCAGAATCGCACCCATATATTTGCTTAGCTGGATCTGGTTCTCTTCCTCTATGATCAGATCCTCGCGCGACAAATGCATCATTTTATCCGATTGCTCAGTTAACTCTTTAAATGAGCGTTTTTCCGATACCTTCTGCAGTAAACGGCGACGATAAGAAAGAAACAAATAGGGCTGAACTCTGGTTACGATCGACAGCTGTGTGCGCTTTTCGTAGAGATAACAAAATAATTCCTGAACTGAATCTTCTGCCTCGACCTCATCTTGAACCAGTCGGACGCCATAACGCAATAGCATAGGATGATACCTTAGATACAGTTGTGAGAAGGCTGCTCGATCACCTTCCAGAAAACCAATCCAGTTCTTTCGATCTTCTCCTTCCATTTCCCTAACTATATCAAATTAGCAGTATGACGGTTCGAAAGATACTGTTTAATATTAAATTAATACTGTTTAATCATTAAATAATATTGTTTTTTATTGAATAGATCACTTCGATCATAAAGGGACCTTCTGATTTTATTTATAGCCAAAAAAAGGATAAGATTCATTGTTTGTTCAAGTCTCTGTTTTCTAGCTGTTGATCGGCCAATTTTTGTTAAAGTCCTTGTTTATTTTGCAAGTTAGATACCATGTTTAGTTCCCCAAGGCCGCTATCTTCTTGAGCAGTCAAAAGTAACCGGCCATCCCGTGAAACATCCAAATAGTCGATTCTCGGAGCGGGAATTCCAGGACTTTTTTAAAGTGGCTGATACGGTAGAATGAAATCGCATTTCTGATGACTACCCGTAAACAGGTATTGACCATCGGGTTCTCAAATACCGCCAACTCTTTATCGGTGGAAAGATCAAATCGACCATTGTGAGTACCAGCGCAAACCAAACTTTCCTCCTGAATTGTGATTATTCAATTGATTTTTTATACTCTCTATATAAGAGTGGACAATAGCGGACTCCAAATTTGAGGATAGGTGGAGTCCGGACCAATGGACATACTCTTTTTCGATCAGGACAACAATAGACGTTAAATAACCTTTTATCAGAAAACTTTCAAAAAAATGTCAGAACACGTTACTCATCTTGCTGTAGCCGAAGACAGTGCCAGGATAGCCTGCGCCGATCAGCATTTCAACCCACTCATGCGAGATTGCATTGATGAATTCCCGAATGCTTTAAGGCAAGGTAGTATGACCCGGTCGGGAGATATGTTCATATTTCCGCTGTTGGAAAAATGGAAAGCGCAATGGAATGATAATCCAATCCAGCGGGAGAAAATGGCCTATGTGCTTGGATGGGCTTGCCACCTGGCTGCTGACCGGACCTTTAAGCCTGTTTACCGTATCACTGACCTTGCATTTTATACAAGGGGCTATCCCGGCCCTTCCCACTCAAGCATATATCATGATGCAGTGACCCTCCATGAAGTCTATCATGATGGTAAAGACTACCCCTTTCATCCGGAAGTGGTCAGTCACAATCTGATGGGGCACCCTGCGGCAAAGGCCTTACCGGTAAAACGGATTGAAGAGACCTTTGCATATGCCTATGCCAACGACCTGGCGAGCCTGAAGAAATTTCTGACTGATGAGATGACGGAAAAAAAATCATTTGAGGATACGTGCGACGACGACAGGCAGAAGTTTTATGTGGATGTCACCCGGTATAGCGATGCTTTTTATCAACCGGATCCAGCCCGGCTTAGACAATATATCATCAAACCCAACTTTTACAACCGTAAAGACCCGGTTATCGTGTATGCTCGTGCTATCCAAAACGATGGTGAAGCCGAGATTAATTGGAATTCTATTTGGAATGACATAGATCAGCAAAGTCTCTACGCTCAGTCCCTTAAATTAGGGTATGACTTCCTACTTGCCTGCAGTGACTATTTCAGTGATAAGATCAGTCTGGAGCAAGCCAGGATCAATATGAAAACCAATCAACCACATACGCAACCGCTTGATTATTATGTCAAGCTGGTCAATTCAACCGAAGAATAATCATCGCATTTTTGATCTCCCAAATGAATCATCAAAAAAATGAAAAGAAGAACTTTTTTTAGAAATACAACACTGGCTTCATTAAGTACTGTCTCTCTCTCAGGTTCTGCTAAATACTCGTGGTTGAAACCATTAGTAAGTATGGATAATACAATGAGAAGACGTAATCTCCTGCCGGTTTTTATGGTGGAAGACGTTTTGAGGCTAATTCATCATTCAAGCATACAGGAAAAACTAATTGATGCCTTGCAAATAAATCGATCATTCGTTCATCTGGGTGCTGCTAACAATCTGTCCAATGATTATCGTTTGAAAATGATCAAGGATTCTCTGGAAAAATGGGGTAATGAAGCTACTTTCGATGAGGGTCAAACTCAGGTATCATATCTGCTGGGTTCAGTACTATATCCACTAATTGATAAACATCTTCCGTACCAGTTGCCCGAGCGATCCAGTGAGCTGCAACTGCCTCCCTTGCCGGATGAAGCGATTTATTTTGATGTCATGCTGATGCGGGCCATGTATTCTGCCGAACCATTTCTCTCCGATCAGGATCGTCAACAAGCACTGGCAGGCACAAAAGTGGAAGATCTAGTTGAATTGTTGCATCTTATCAGGCAGCGAAACCTGATTCGTACCCATACTTTTCGTCCTGAGTTTTCCGATGTAGAATCCTGGCTTGAAGATTTTCTTCGGTATCATCATGTTTTGGAAGAAGAAGACCGGCGATATGCCGTTATTTACCTCAATCCTCAATCTATACAAAATGAAGATACCTGGCATAATTTCTATAAGCAATCGGATGACATCATCCAATTAGCCAGAGACACCCAGGTGGGCATTTCCGAATCTGGTATTGATTTGCAGGAAGCGAGAAAGTCAGCCAGGCAACAATCCACCTATGCCCAAACACTGGCACTTTGCCTGGATGAAATTAGCCAGTGGAGCGACTGCATTGAAGGTAAAATAAATCAAAATGATTTTATCAGTAATTACCGGTAATTCAACGCTCAATAACACTTTATGAAAAGACGTAATTTTCTCCGGAACAGCTTTATTTCGGGTACCGGTATTTCAATTTTATCACGAAAGAAAGACGGGGCGAGTAGTGACAGGAAATATCCGGATCTGGATCAAGCCTTAAAAAAACCGGTATTAAATATTCCGGAAATAAAAGTTCCGGTGATTATTGAGCGTGTAGAGCTGCTTAGATATCAGGATAATTTTATCTGCAGAGTAACTACGAAAGATGGAGCAGAAGGAATCAGTGTAAGTAACAATATGCAGATGGTTTCTCTATACCCCATATTTCTTTTGAGGATTCAACCTTTTTTTATCGGGAAGGATGCCCGTGATCTGGAGCAGTTACTTGAGGAGGTATATGTCTATCAAAGCAATTACAAATTGCAGAGCCTGGCCCTTTGGGTGCCCCTTGCCACCATGGAATTTGCTATTCTTGATCTTCTAGGTAAAATGAGCGGCAAGCCAATGGGAGCACTGATAGGTACCATAAAAAATAAAAAGATAGCGGTTTATCAGGCCAATAATTACCGGGGCAAACCAGCAGAAGAGTCCTTGGAACTCATTAAGCAAGCCGTAGCAGAATCAGGAGCTAAAGCGGTAAAGTTTAAGCTTGGTGGCAGAATGAGTGACCCGGAGATACCACCCGGCCGATCTGAAAAGTTGATCCCAATGATGCGACCGGCTTTTGGACCGGAAATGAAAATTTATGCTGATGCCAATGGATCTTATGATCTGGAGGAAGCTATAAGCATCGGAAAAATGTTGAATGAACATGGTATCGATTTTTATGAAGAACCGGTGCCTTTCGATTGGTATGAAGAAACCCGGCTGGTAGCAAGAAAATGTAAAGTACCCATTGCCGGCGGTGAGCAAGAACCCAGCATGCATAATTTTCGCTGGTTAATTGCAAATGATGCCTTACGGATCGTGCAGCCTGATATCTTTTATTTTGGCGGCATGATTCGATCAATGCGGGTGGCTAGAATGGCAGCCGTAAAAGGGCTGGAATGCGTGCCGCACATCTCAGGATCTGGATTGGGTCACATTTACATGGCCCACTTTGTTTCAGCACTTCCCAATGCAGGTCCTTTTCATGAATACAAGGGTCCCAGCGATGACTTGCCGATGACCTGTGACACATCGACTTTGCAAAGCGACGGAGGAATGATTACGGTTCCGACAGGACCCGGACTTGGGATCACAATTGATCCTGACTATATGAAAAAACATACCCGGCTGAGTAACTGATTTAAGGGCACCTCAATCAACCTCGATCATGGTAAAAATGATTTATTCGAAAAATTATTAAGTAATATGCTCCGCCTTGCTTCGTTTCCTAAAGAGTGGCAAGCTAAACAGGTGTAAATGATTTATTTAACCAAATCTGCGAAAATCAGCGAGATCTGCGGGCTTAATTTTCTCCCGGTTTAATCTCGGGAAATAGAGAAATAATATTAATGATAGGACAAAGGCAGGAATTCCAACTCCCAGGCAGACTTCCTGATAAAAGTTTATCCAGGAATGACGGCTGCTTCCGAAATTCTTAAGGATTAGTACGACAACACTTCCGAGATATCCGATGGCATCGGCTATATACATGATAAAACCGACATTTGCTGTGATCCGGAAAGCCGCAATGAATCGGTCAAAGATGATTCCATTAAGTAAAATATATGGTAAGAAGAGCCCGATACCTGAGATAACCATCCAGTAGACTCCGGATATCAATTTTAATTGAAACATCATCGTGATGAAAAGCAGGAGAAAAATACCAAAAGCTGTGAAAGTGAGTGTTATCTGCAGTGCTTTATAATTGTCTCTGATCTGATAAAGTAATCCGATCGAAATCAGCATAACAATGGCAACCGGTAATTCAGCTGCAGAAAATATGCCGGCGTTATTACTGTATCCCAACTGGCTCCAAATTTCCGGAGCAAAATTATCCCTGATATCCCTGACAATGGTAAGAGCAAGATAAATCAACACAAATAAAGTTGTGGGAAACCAGTATTGAAAGATGAATTTCTTTTGCGCGGTTTTATCCATTGGTTTGCGCTCATTTTTAAGGGCAATTTCTTCCCTGGTCGGAGGTGGAATTTTGGTTAACATCCAAATCGATAAAATGAGCAGGGGCATAGCCATTATTCCGGCAATCATTGGCATCATCTGTTCAGAGAACCCTGCTTGTAAAATGTAAGTGCCGAGCGTTTTGGCAAAACCCGAGGAGAGAATAAAGTTGACACTCAAAACGACGGTTAGTACTTCCGTTAATTTTCTTCCTTCGCAATAGCTAAAAACTATACCCCAGATAAGACCTAAAGGAAGACCATTAATAAACAACCAAAGAATACCCATTGGAAATGGAGAAAATGCAAAGCCCACCAGACCCAACCATGAGGTGATCATAAGGAATATAAATGCGGGAATTCTTCTCGTACTTTTTAATTCACTAATTATCTTGATACCGGCAAATTTAGATAGGGCGTAGCCAGCGACCTGCGCTATTACGATTAAAATTTTGTAGTCGATATTCCAGTGTGACAGCTCCTCAAATTTTGCAGAAGTAAAAGGCTTACGATACATGTACATACTGAAGTAAGCCATAAATGTGGCTGTCCCGGTCCAGAGAACAAACACAAGATTGTTGTTGCTAAGTTGATCGTTAATCCAGTCGTCGACTTTCTTTGCCATCCTTACAGTGCCCATTTGAGTTGGTGGATTTTAGGCCATTCAGCTTATGTGGCTGCAATGATAGGAAGGAGCTCGTTCATATGGTCGATGATAAAGTCCGGCTCGGCCTGTTCAAGTATTTGTCTTTGTTGAGCTCCTGTCGTGATACCGATATTATATTTGACCCCGGCGTTTTTACCCTCTTCAATATCTATTTTCGAGTCACCGATTTTTACTGAATTTTCCGGAGCTATCTGAAAAATTTCGCATGCTTTCAAAATCATGTCCGGAGCGGGTCTGCTATGCAGGACATCGCTTGAAGTGATTAGAGTATCAATATCTCTTCCGATTTGAACGTCTATTTTCCTTAAAATACTTTCAGCCACCGGTCTTGAATATCCCGTATTAAATGCGATTTTAATCTGGTCTTTACGCAATTGATTGATTGTATCGAGTACGCCGTCAAATAAATACATTGGATTGACACTGTAGGCAAATTTGAGTTTGTTCTCAAAATCCTGATAAATACGGCTGACTTTTTCGCTGTCGGGTTTATTTTGGACTAATACCTGAATAATATCATGAATGGCCTGCCATTTTTCTTTTCCGGCCCCATGCAAAAAAACAAAATCTAGATCTAAATCATAACCGAAATCCTCAATGACTGAGTGAATCGTTTTGTAGACGATATTATTTTCGTTTACTGTAGTGCCGGCCATATCAAAAATGATCAATTGTATCACGAGTTTATTTTTTGTTATTTGAATGGTTTAATTCCAAGCTCTTTTTCCAGATGATCACCGGCAAATCCAAAAGATGCAGTCATGCCTTTCCCTCCGATGCCTGTCACTATATGAATGTTCTGGTCTATGGTCTGTTGAAATATGTCTCCTTTGGAATTCTGAGAATAGAAACCCAACCAACTTTGTTTTATCTTCCAGGACTCCAGGTCAAAGATTTTTTTTGCTTCCTCAATGACAAACTCATTTAGTTCGTTATTGACATCAAATCCCAATTTTTCAGGATCTGCGGCATGAGCATATTCGTGGGTGTCACCGATGATGATTGAACCATCCTGACTCTGCTTGAAAAGAATATGTACCCCAAATTGCTGCTGGTATGAATCAGGCTTATTGGCCTCTCTGATAGAATGATAGGAGGGACACTCCTGAAAACTTTCGTAGCGCCTTATGGTCCATCCGGTTAAAATAGAGCCAGGAATGACCTGGCTTTGCTGCGGGAAAGTGCTAAGCATTTGTATCTTGACAAGCTCCAGATCACTCTCTCTAAAAAGATCAGGATAGAGGGTTTGAAATTCACACCCCGAACATAAAAATACTTTGCTCGCCTTTACCACATCACCAAGGGCAGTGTTGATAATCACTTCTCCGTTGGCCCTGACGATATTTTTGACGAGTGTGCATGGGTAATAAGCCAACCCATATTTTTCAACACAGTACCGGATGATATTCCTGGCTGCCAGACGAGGATCCAGATTAATTTCGTCAGGATAATAAAGACCGCCAACTACATACTTTTCCTTTAATCCCGGATAGCGTCTCAAACATTGATTTTTTGACCAGAGTTCGGAGGGATAATTATTCGTTTGATTGATGGTAGCCTGTTCTTCCAGCAAGGTCATTTCTTCAGTATTACTGGCCAAATAGACAGAACCTTGTTGCCGGACAGTAATGTCAAATTCACTTTGAATTTTGCAGTAGGTTTTCAGACTTTCCCGTCCAAATACCTGCCACCTGGAGTTCATTCCTGATGGCACGATTTGTCCAAAGTTGCGTACGGTGGCATCCTGAGGAAACTTATTGCGTTCCAGTAAGGCAACCCTTAGTCCGGCCCTGGCACAATGGTAGGCATGTGCTATGCCCAGAATTCCTGCACCAA
>JBGTCB010000645.1:0-7902 GCA_041748995.1 Saprospiraceae bacterium
ACTCGTTCTGTAAGCCGGCAGTAGGCATAACGATGCATCCGCCAGTCTTCATCAGTGTATTGCTCCCGCGCCTTTTTCCGGAAAGGGCGATTATTAATCAATCCTTGCAATGCTTCCGGCTCGTCTTCCTGGGGCTCCAGATTTGGCGGTAACGGCGGGCAGTGATATGCAAAGAATTCATCCTCACTCATTCCCTGGGGTTTTTGCAAAGCCCAATCCAAAGCTGCTATTTCCTTCTCTCCTTTCCTTACCAGCAAACTATCTAATGCCGTAGAAGCAAAGTCGCGAATGGCCATGTAGCAGATGTCATGTGGATTGATCAGGCTCACGATCATAAAATACGGCTTCTCATGTTCCTTTTTAATGAAATCAGCAGTGGCTTGAGCCAATTCGAGTCGCTCATCATTGCTGATATCGGTAAAACCTAACTCTGCCGGTTGTAAAGGTGGTGGCAGGTGCTCTTTGCCTCCATAAATTAAATCATAACCTGCTTTTGTCAAATAAGCTGCCAGTGTTGTATTGGCTTGTTCCGCTGAAATGGCCGGAATCTTTATTGCCATAGGGTTGCTCCGTACAATATCACCATTATTATCCCGGAATGCACCGGGAAAACGCCCGGTCATCATACTCACCCTGGCCGGCACGCAAACCGGGTTGGTAGTATATGCACGGGTGAAGCGAATACCATTTTGTGCAATGTAATCCATGGCCGGCGTTTCCAGCCAGGTATTCCCTGCGCTGCTCATCATGTTGGCATGTTGCTGATCGGTGAAAATGTAAATGATGTTGGGCTGGTTTCCTGGTTGTTGCGCGGATAAATTGTAACAAATCAAACCGTTGAAAATTAATATGAATGTTAGATACTTCATTTCAATTTTTTTTTAATTCTTTTAGTTTCTACATATCCATTCACCAGGTAGATCATTCTCAATGGTAAAAATGCTCACTTATGGCATTGTATGAACTGATAAAGGAGGAAAATTTGCCTATTTAACAATAACCCTATAAAAATCATTTTTTACATCCGGATTGACCCATCGAAGACCTATGACACTCCAGTACCCATAAAAAGCCCCATCTGCGCTGATTTTTCAATAAAAGTTGTTCTAATCATACTTCGTTATAAGATCAAATTCATCCATTCACCGACTTACTCCTTAAGCACGGTCACTGATTTTTTCAGGATTCGGCCGGATGCATCAGGGCCGGCGTAGAGTGATGAAAATAAATTATTCATCACCTATTTTTCTATATAAATAATTCAAAAATTCTCCTCTGTTCATACTTAAAAATTGCTGTTTCTCCGCTTCTGTAGATTTATAATCAACTAAATTGAGCCATTCGTACAGTAATTTTTCATCCATTAACATTTTAGGTTCAACTGAATGATGTGGAAATGCTTTCCGGTATTGACCGTGAATTACAAATTTTAAGTGATCTACAAATTGTGTTGTATCGATAGATGGAACATGCCTGAAAAATTCCTTTTGTCCAAAAAATTGCACCGCACGAAAATAAGGTGAACCTGGTAATACATCTGAAAAATAAATGGTAATCGCCCCTGATTCATGAATCTTCTTTTGCAGTTCAGTTACGTTGATATCCCTTAACTCTTTGTTTTCATCAATGGCAATTGCAGCGGCAAGGCCGGCGGCCTGTCCCAACGAAGTCCAGATCGGCTCCATCCTCAAGGCAGAAAATCCAACATGTGTAGCAGAAATCGCTACGGGAACCAACACTCCATCAACTTTTTCAGGGACAATTACACCATAGGGAATCTGGTGGGGAACATTAGCATAAGCAGCGCTGAAATGTCCTTCGCGGATATTTGGATAATAGGGATCTCGTTTGCTGACTCCATGACTGTTTAACCCGTAATCGCCTACCGCAACTGAATTAGCTTGAAATGGCGCGCGAACACTTCCGGATGATTGCTGGGTGTCCTGTTCCCGGAACATATATTCTCCCACAACCCTTCTGCCTTCCCGAACATAAAGCATAGGGGTGAAATTCCCGTTATCGGTGTATTCGTCTTTAGCCAGGCCCCAAATCCCTGCCTCTTTCCTGAAATTTTCAGGAACTTCAGGGTCGTTTTGTGCAAACCATATTAATCCTAACGCATGGTCTTTATGAATTTGATAAAGCGAATCCCTAAGTTCGGGCGAACCTTCGGGATAACGATGGCTTCGACCCCAAAGAGCAAGACTAAAACTTGCGAAATTACCCTTGTCGTTCACATCTGCTTTCTGGTTTGGGATGCGCTGAATCATTACCAACTGACCATCAAATTTGGTAATTCGACCGGTTTTAATATCTTCAAGAATCGGCAAATAAATTTTGCGTGAATAAGTGGAAGGTTTTTCAACTGAAATCTGATTATTGGGATCCTGACTCATACAAATCCTGAAGTTATAATTTTGAACGCCGTCATCAGCCTCGCCAGTGCTCCCGGGCATAAACCTATCTCCCTGAAGAAATAATCTTCCGGCAAAACGTTCACCAAATTCTTCCTTGGATTCTCTGCCTAAACGAAATTCGCAACCTGCCATCGCCAGCAAATCGCCCTCGTACGTAGCATCAATAAAAACTTGTGCATTAAAAAGGGCTTTTTCACCACTCTTCAGATCGAGAAATTCTGCCCCTGTCACTTTATTTCCATCTTTTGTGACCAGGACCAGTTTGTTATTTTTCCTAATTGAAATATTTGAGTGTTCTTCCAGCATTTGTATAAAAATATTTTTCGCCACTTTAGGTTCGTAGTATGCGCCCCACCAGCAATCTTTTACTTGATGTGAGTTTTCGCCGTAGGTATCCGAATAGTATTTCAGCACCCGTTCCATAAAATCTCTAAAGGTACCCTGAACTGCTTCATAGGTGCGAAAATCGGAATCCGAAAGACCACCGGAAGTTAGGCCACCAATGTGATTAGTTGATTCTACGAGTAACACGTTCTTTTGCATCCTTGCAGCATTAATGGCTGCCGAAATGCCAGCGGGAGTTGCTCCATAAACAACTATGTCGAACTCGGTATTATCCTTGTTTTTTTGATCGATAGATAACTTTAGATCGTATACTTTAGAATATATCAGAACCGACCAACAACTTATTATTATTATAAGTGATAACCTAAACATATTGTGTTTCAATCTTTATTCAAAAAATTCCATTCCCTCTTTCCCATAATTTCATTAACCATAAACAATTTCAGGATTCTCCCCGGCAATTTTTTTGGTGTCATTAGGACAGTGTTAAGGCTCTGGCACCATGATATGTGACCCAAAAAACAAAGCATTAAAAAACAATTTATTCGTGCCATACCAACTACCCCGGAAATTCGGATTTTCAGCAAACATCACCACTCTTCCCTGACCGATTTTACTGACAATCAGCGATGCGGATGGCTTGAGAAATTCGTTGAGATTCTTTTCTGTAATAAATCCGTCAATATGCGGATTGTCGGTATATTTGGCTACTGTAGAATATGGGTTTTTACTGGGAGCTAACCAGACAGTGCTATTGCGGTACACAGGAATGTGTTTTTGCCGGTATCCGAAGGCCAGAGGATGCGTGAGATCTAAATCCACTTGAAAGATGGCTCCACCAACTGCTTCCCGGCCAATTTCTTCCGGTGCATTTACATAAGCTTTGCGATCAGGCTTTATGCTATCTATTTCTTCTTTTTTCTTTTCAATTAATTGCTCACTCACCAATTGTTGGCGGATTGCCCAGGCACTGGCCTGACGGGTGGTAATTAAAGTATTTCCTTTAGAAATCCATGATTTAATCGAAGCCCGATCCACACTGTCCAGTTCATTATAATTTCCTGATACCAATATCAGGGTATTGTATTTTTCAAGATCGATGCTCTTGAATTGCTGCACATCAACTTTCGTCAGGGGCATATGAAGTCTGGTATCCAATAAATGCCACACCTCGCCCGCTTCATAAGAGGAAATACTGCCTCCGGTCAGCATTAACGGTTCAGGTTTTTCAATGGTATTCATGTACCGGCTACCCAGATCTACTCCTTTAATGTGATAGCCGGTGTGTACCTGATAGGCTTGTACTTTATGTTTTTCAGTTGACTGTAAAATTACCCGATAGAGTGAATCAGTGCCGATGGACTGCTTGCTGACCGGCACGATCAGAGTGCCATAATTAAAATCCATTTGCTCGCCCCCGACCATCGTTGTAAATGGTTTAAATGCGGAAGTAATTTTCACATCATTATCGAGCAACTGATAAAGAACAGCCGGTGCAAAATAGTCATCCCAGGGAATTAAATAAGCATAGGATGATTGTTTTGCCGGAATAATATCCGGTAGATTTGTTTCCCGGGTCACTTCTTCACCTAATTGAAAATTGCCTCGGATTTCTGCATAAGGCATATTATAAAAATTAACCAGTGACCAGGCAGATGCATCGTAAAAAACACTATCGACATATTCAGAGTAAGTTTCGAAGGCATTTTGTATCATTCGGTATTGGAGCTGGTCTGTTGGTACCACGTAAGCCTGATCTGCTTTAAATGACTCACCGCCCTGACTCATGTCACTTTTTAATCTATAGACCTTTACCTGGTGTCGTAGCAAAGTCTCTATAAATGCATGGGTTCGATTTTTATCGTTGAAATCACCGAAAACATAACCTTTCACCGGATTTTTTCGGGCATTTTTAAGAGCGGAGTCAAAAAAGTCATATTGGTAGCGATGTAATAGATCTTTGTTTTCCACCGCTGCCCGGATCGTTGCCAATCCGGAGGTCAGTTGATTGTTAATTGTAAATGCAAAGGTTATTTCGCCCATCGGTGTTTCCTGGATATGTCCGCGGCTGCTGGCTTGTTCAAATAGCAAACCCAAACCACCCTGGAGATCCGGATACGAAGAGCCATAACCGGGATAGGTACCATCAAATACTTCCCTGGTGAAATAGAGTGAACCGATTGCATCAAGATCCCGGGTAAAATAACGGGCGAAAGTATCGTTTAAGGTGGTGTAGTTTTCAACCGGCATGACGGGGTCTTTCGAGGCATTGGTCTTCATGGGTTCGAAAAAGTAGGTACTATTAGTCCCCATTTCATGAAAATCGGTGGTCACATTAGGATACCACTGATGATACCAATGAAGCTTGCCCCGGCTTTCCGGATGCACCGCCAGCCACCAGTCACGGTTGAGATCAAACCAATAGTGATTGGTTCGGCCTCTGGGCCATACTTCATTATGTTCGATATCGTTGGGATCTTTTACCGGTGGATCGCCCTTATACATATTAACCCAATGAGTATGCCGGTCCCTTCCATCGGGATTTAAGACCGGATCGATAAAAAAGACCGCATTTTGGCGGTAGTTTTCCACATCGGGGTGTTGTGATGCCACCAGAATATAAGCTGTCAGCAGGGCGGCTTCTGAGCTGCTGGGTTCATTGCCGTGTACTCCGTAACCGAGGTTTACAAAAACCGGCAGATTTTCGAAGGATTCATTTTTAGCGGGATCATTGATGTTCAGATGTCGCTGACGCAAAGATTCCAGATTTTGCAGGTTGGCAGCGCTGCTAATAGTGACGATAATCAATGCACGATGTTCGTAAGTCTCTGCATACTGATCTACAGTAGCAAGATCGGATAGTTCGGCTAGTTTTTCCATGTAGCTTACGATTCGGTCATGCCTGGTGTGATGACTTCCGATCGGGTAACCAAGGAAGGCTTCCGGTGTGGGAATATTCGGATCAAAAGGGCCTTTACCGGATAAAAAGTAGGATTGAGCCATTAAATGTCCGGCCGACAGAAACACCAGGGAGCATAAGATATAGAGCAATTTCATTGTTGGTCTCTTTTATAAGACGGGAAAATAGTTCTTTTTAACTATTCGGACGTCTTGTGATTGAAGAAACTGATTTTTAGGAGGCTTTGAAATTGACTGTAGAATTAATCAGGCCAGTGACTGTCAGAACCTTTAAGCGTTTTTTCAAAGGCCAGTCTTTTTGTATAAAAATTGTAAAAAAACATGATACCCATTACCAGAAGTTTAGTCAGATACTGATGGTAGTCCAGAAAAGCATTTTTATTAAAAATATAAATAAGAAATGTACTGATCCCGATACCCATAGCAGAAAAAGACATAGAGATCAGAAATGTGACCAACGGTTTACGGCGGAGGGTAAAGATGAATTTTTTTTGAAGAAAAAAATTGACGACAAAGCCGCAGCTCGCAGAGATAATATTCGAATGGACCTTGTTGGATCCCGAGTAAACCAGAGTCAGATAAATAGTATAATCCAGAATTGTTGCTACCAGTGAGGTACTGGCAAATTTCATTTTGGGAATCAGGAAATTTCCAATTCCTTCCGGTAGTTTATAGTTCAGCTTGGATGCCATATGCAATCAAAAGCACGAAGGTATATTTTTGAGTGTACAACGATCCAAAAATACCTTGGTCACACTTTAAGGTTTTGTCCAGCAAAGTTAGTAGTTGCGAATACCATATATGCACTTGACCAGACGGATAATTATGGATAAAATTCCTTCCAAACTATGGTTTTTCCAGTGGCTGCTGAATGCCGGGCTGCTTCCAGTATCTGCACGACAATTTTATTGTTTTCAGGAGATGAGAGATTATAATTTTCTTCCTGATAATTTTCCTTAATTGCTTTCTGTAAATAAGTGAAGGGGTCTTTAATGCTATTTTTCCGCTCGGGGGCATCCATCGATTTTGCACCGGATTTTTCATTTTCCATTGTGATCATCTCCCGGCCATTCTTACAGAATATATAGCCGGTTTTACCATAAATTTCCATTTCTTTCCGGCCAAATGGCCAGTTCCATGAAGCTTGAATAACAACTTCTGCTTTGGGGTAAGTGAGAATAATAGTCGCTTTATCATCGACGTCTGGATATACATCCGGTTTTATTTGTTGAGTAACACAAGTGACAGTCAGTGGGTGTTGGCCCTGCATGAGCCAGGTCGATAAATTGGCTCCATAGCATCCAAAATCAGTCAGAGCACCCCCACCATTTAAAACCGGATCTGTAAGCCATGCCAGGAATTCTTCGCTGCAGCCGATTTCTCGGGGTCCCCGGTGACCGGTATAAAAAACGATTTTCCGGATATCGCCAATTTTTTGTTCCTGATGTATCAGATCATAGGCTTCATAATTACTGTCATACCAGGTGGTTTCGTAATTTGTCAGCAGTTTAATGCCATGTTTACTGGCCAGTGCAATCATTTTTTCAGCATGATCAACGCTCACAGCCAATGGTTTTTCAACCATAACATGAATGCCTTTCGGAGCGCAGAATTCCACGACCTCCAAATGGTCGAAAATGGAGTTAAAAGCAGTAACGGCTTCCGGTCGAACCTGCTCCCACATTTCTTCCAGTGAAGGATAGACAATGTCCATTGAATAACCATATCGCTGACTGTATCGCTCGGCCAGCTGTCGATTCGGTTCCACAATAGCAACCATGTCAATATCTCCGATTTGGTCTCTTCCCAGGATCCAGTGAACATGATCATGGACCAGACCCACCACGGCCACTTTCAGAACCTCCGATTTTGTATGGCTTCTTTCCGGATAAGGTATTCCGGCTTCCGAATTTTCCAGAAAAACAGAACCTCCTGCAAACAAGACTGCAAAGATGGAAACGAAACCGGCTGAAAATGTGTGACTGATCATTTTTTGCTCATTTAATAAAGTAACCTTTTTATCGCAGGTATCAAAAACCCGGTCTTCTGACATAAGACTTCCTAAACCCAGACAGCATAAGGGCACCTCTATTCACCTCTGAATGAGGAAAAATTTGATAAGATGAAAGCCAGACAAGGCTGGAGGAAGAAAGATAGCCGTAGCTATCTGACTGACCCGTCTGCCATGGCCTGCCAGGCAGGCGATCAACGAAGTAAGGCG
>JBGTCB010000646.1:0-8349 GCA_041748995.1 Saprospiraceae bacterium
TAGATCAACGGATAATAGATGGAGTGATTGATATATCACAGCTATCAATTAGCGAATCCGTAATTAGAGGAACCGTGTGCGGGAAAACTGCTCGCACGGGTCTGTGGGGGTGCGGGGAGGTAACGAACCGCCCTACCCGGAGATTAGGGTTTTGTCCTGAAAGGCAGAAGTGCAATAAAGACGGGCTTGGCCCTGATGCGAATGCCGTCAGGGTGCTCCAGAAGGTTTTTGAGGGCATGAATGAGCGATTTGTGCCTTAGAGGCACAAACGAAGATCTGGTAGATCTTCGAGCGAATGAACCGCTAGCGGATGGGAAAGCATGGTCACCATCATGGCGAGCATTAAAAATCGATGATGTGCCCGTATTTGCGGCAATTCTGCCTTGTAATAAAAAGTCTACTGTATAATCCCGGTAAAGCAGATCAGTGCATTCTGTCACCCCGTACATCTAAAGAACGGATGATTTCAGCCTCATTTTGAAGGTACTCCTGCCAGCGGTTCCTGACTTTATCTTCAGAACAATAATGTTTGGCCAGATCAATGAACAAGCGGTAGTGCCCTGCTTCAGAAACCATAAAATGATGGTAAAATTTCCTGAGCTCTTCTTCATTCAGATGCAGAGAAAGGAGACGAAACCGCTCACAGCTCCGGGCTTCAATCATCGCACAGGTTAATAGCTTTTCCAGCAGTCGGTCCTGCGGACTCCCACCTTTTTTCTGGCTGGCCAGCAAAGCATTCACATAAAGGTCTTTACGTTGCTTACCCAGTTTTAACTTTCGTTTATGCATCTCCGCTAAAACCTGACGGAAATGACCCCATTCTTCGGTCACAATCGGCGCCAGTTCGTCCACCAGGCGGGTATGATCGGGATACATTTGAATCAAACTGATACAGAAAGTGGCAGCCTTCTGCTCGCAATAAGCATGATCCGTTAATATCTCCTCCAGGCTAATCTCTGCAAGATTCACCCAACGCGGGTCGGTAGGAAGTTGCAATCCAAGCATTTCTCTACTTACTGTTCAGACACTTCAACTGATTGGCGAAAAAGTCGATGTTAAAGACTTCATAGTCTTCATATCCTGATGACCAGACTACCCGAACTTTATCGATCCCACTTCTTGCTAAAATTTTCTCCTTTTGATAGTCAATAGGGTACCGTACCTTGTAAACGGTATCACCGGTCTTGGGATCCAATAATCCCTGGTTTTCCGTTTGAGTGAAAAGTGATACGGTGGCGCCATCCAATAATTTAAGGTTTAAGAGACTGCCATTTTTGATGTAACCATATTCCCGGTTAGCATTCTTAGAGGCAATAGTGTATATCAGGGTAAGGTATCTAAAGCCCCCGGCGATACTGCTCAGGTATCCTTTGCAGCTAATGTAATCCCGATCCTTCAGGTATGGTTTCAACCTTGCATCGGTAAAGCTGAAGAAAAGTTCTTCCCTCAACTCTTTCTTGGGGGTGTTGGTGAACTCATCAATCCCATGAAAAGTAAACTCACACTTATATTCGGGCACTTTTTCGGTTGAGGTGGAAAACCATTTCTCACCTGGATTGGCAGTAAACACCGGTTTTGCCCTCATAGGCTCAACTTTTACATTTGCAGCGTTATCCGGCGTCTGCTGTTTCGATTCCACTGAAGGTGATTGCGATGTCATTGCAATGGAATCTTCGCTAGCAGGGGGGAGAGACTCCGTATTCATTTCCCCATAAAGCAAAGAGTCAGCAGGTACAGGCATGGAATCACTGACAGGTATTTCAGCCATCTGTTCAGATTCCATCTGTCCGTCTGCTTGTTCGCTGGTAGCAGGAGCGCGGTCCGTGAGCTCTCTATCTTGATTTAAATTGAAGGTATCTTCCGGTATCTGAAGGTCTGTTTTAGTCTCTGCAACTTCGGAAACCAGGGTGTCTGCATCGATCTCTGGTTGGTCAATTATTTTAGCGGAATCCCGAAGAGGTGGTAGAGATTCCGGAATCGTGGATTCTGAGTCTTTTTCCACATCCTCCTGTCGTGTTTCTTGATTGGTCGACAAAACGGTCGCATCATCCACTATTGCCGGAGTATCTAGAGTCGACTTATCCAGGGGAGTGGTTTTGGCTTCAGCAATCTGGTAATCTTCCTGAGTCAGCTCTTTTTCCTTGTTTAATCCCGGTACATATATTTTTGCCAGTCTTTGATACTTCTCCGATTTTCCGACTTTAAGAATTTTCTTGATAAGAGATCTCGCATATGAAAGAAGTTTTTGCTCATCCTGTCTCCGAAGATCAAGCAACTTTAAACCTTCCCGGAGGCGATCAGCCTGGGTCAGATCTCCTGCTGCCTCACTCGCTAAAATTTGATCCTCAAGAGCGTGGGCATTGGTGCTGCTTTGATCCACCTTATCCAGCATCAGTGCTTCATACCTTACGGCAGCTACTATGTATTTTTGAAAGAGTTGATAATCGTAGATGGGTGTTTGTTTCGCCGGAATGCTATCGAGTGGGGTTGGGGAAGCAGAAAAATTAATCTCTTCCCACAGATTATTTTCCAACATGGAATCCCGCCCTTCGAAGTATCGCCAGGTACCGTCATCATACTGGATAATTTTTTGACCAGAGGCATCCTTGATCACTTTTTGACCCGCAGCCATTTGAGTTATACCACCCAGTATCAATAGCAGGCAACATCTCGAAAGCATTTGCCCCCGGGGATGAAACAATTTTATAACTTGGCCAATCATCCTGTTTTCAAAACGATTTTGCGACATCGAAATTACTTTAATACTTTCATAATATTGCATTTCAGGGATGATGCCCCCAATATATTGTTAAATTTTTGCATATGAAGCATTCTTTTGAATTAAGTGCATTTCTACTGGCGGTGGCAAGCTGTGGCAGTCCGGAGCCGGAACTACTCCATCATACCATGAAAATTGATTATCCCCTTACACCTCAGGATTCTATTGTTGATGATTATCATGGTCGTCTTGTTTCAGATCCCTACCGCTGGCTGGAAGATGATCATGCTGAAAATACCATGGCATGGGTCAAAGAGCAAAACAAGGTGACAGAGAATTACCTGGATGAAAAAGAACGATTGGAAGAGATCTGGAATTATGAGCGATTTGGAACACCCTTCAAAAGGGGAGGTAAATATTATTACTTTAAAAATGATGGCCTCCAGAATCAGAGCGTACTTTATTCTCAGGAAACGCTGGATGGTCCCGCCAAAATAGTGCTCGACCCCAATACTTTTTCAAGTGATGGAACTGTTTCTCTGGGTGCCATTTCTTTTAATAAAAATGGTGATAAGCTGGCATATCAGATTTCGGAAGGTGGCAGTGATTGGCGTACTATTTTTGTTAAAGATTTAGTTTCCGGAGACTTATTGGATGACGAAATTGAGTGGGTGAAATTTTCCGGAATTTCCTGGGCTGGCAACGGATTTTATTATAGCCGCTTTCCTCAGCCCGATGATAAGGATGAATTATCCGGTCAAAATAGTTTTCACAAAATCTACTATCACCATTTGGGGCAACCCCAATCAGACGACAAACTGATTATAGAGGATTCTGACAGACCGCAACGTAATTTTTATGGTGCAACCACAGACGATGAGCGGTTTCATTGCATCGCTGTCAGTGAATCGACTAGTGGCAATGCATTATACATAGAAGATCTCTCGAAAAAAGGAAATCGTGTAATCCTGGAAGACGGCTTCGACAGCGATCTGCAAGTCATTGATAATGTAGGTTCGACGATTTTTATTCGCACGAATCAACAGGCACCTAACTGGAAATTAGTGGCCGTTGATATGGATAACCCCTCTAAATCGAACTGGAAAACTATTTTAGCACCGGAGGAGAGTGTCTTAAGTTCCGTTCAATTAATTGGAAATAAAATATTTGCTGAATATTTGGTCGATGCAAAGAGTGTCGTCAAAACTTTCGACTATTCCGGAAAATTTCTTGGTGAAGTTTCGTTGCCTGCTATCGGCTCAGTCAGCGGTTTATCGGGTAAGAAAGACGATACGGAAGCTTTTTATTCTTTTACAAACTACACTTATCCTACAACCATTTTCTCCCTGAATACGTATACCCTGGAGAGTAGTGTTTTTAAAAAACCGACACTCGATTTTGATAGCGATGACTATCAGACTGAGCAGAAATTTTATGAAAGTAAGGATCGTACCAGGATTCCAATATTCATTACTTTCAAAAAAGGATTAAGCATGGATGGTTCCAATCCGGCGATGCTATATGGTTATGGTGGGTTTGATATCAGTCTGACTCCGGGATTTAGTGTTCCTACATTAGTTCTCCTCGAAAACGGGGGTATTTATGCGGTGGCCAATATTCGGGGAGGAGGTGAGTATGGTAAGGAATGGCATCTTGCCGGTACGAAGGAGCGAAAGCAAAATGTATTTGATGATTTTCAGGCAGCTGCTGAATTTCTCATCACTGAAAAGTTTACAAGTGCTGATAAGCTGGCAATTATGGGGGGATCGAATGGTGGTTTGCTCGTCGCTGCATGTATGTTGCAACGGCCAGACCTTTTCAAAGTTGCAATTCCGCGTGTGGGCGTACTGGATATGTTACGCTACCATGAATTTACGATCGGATGGGCCTGGTCTGAAGATTATGGTCGCAGTGATGACCCCGAAGCATTTGAATACCTCATAAAATACTCTCCTTTACATAACATCAGTGAAAAGGAATATCCCGCTACATTTATAATGACGGCAGATCACGATGACCGGGTCGTACCGGCCCATTCATTTAAATTTGCAGCTGAATTGCAGAAGAAGCAACAAGGTGTCAATCCCGTACTGATCCGTATAGAAACGAGTGCCGGTCATGGAGCGGGAAAACCAACCAGCAAGTTAATCGAAGAGAATGCCGACATGCTCAGTTTCATGTTCTATAATATGGCTGAAGACGTTGTATATAAGAAACTAGATAAATAATCGTACCACTCATTGAAATCGGATTTTTGCCCGTTCGACTCTGGGATCTCCTCGATATCATTATCGTAGGCTTTTTACTGTATGCGGTCTATCGTCTTTTAAAAGGGAGCATTGCACTGAATATTGTTGTAGGAATTCTCTTACTGTATGTTGTTTGGGGTATCGTAGGTATTCTGGATATGCACCTGCTTTCTGAAATTTTGGGACAATTTGTCAGTGTTGGTTTTATAGCCCTGATTATTATTTTTCAACCCGAGATTCGACGGTTTTTACTTTATATCGGCAATACAACCCTTCAGGGCAGAGCGGGTATCTTAGGAAAATATATCAGGAAATCTCTGAGAGGCAGACGCCAACGCAACATAAAAGAAATTGGTGATGCTATCTGGAAGATGGCTTCAGAAAAGGTTGGAGCCCTCATTGTGATACCCAAACAGTTAAATATTGAAGGCTATGCCGAGTCAGGCCAGATCATTAATGCAGAGATTTCCGAAGAACTGATACGAAGTATTTTTAACAAACACAGCCCATTGCATGATGGGGCGATGATCATATATGGTGATAAAATTCATGCTGCCAGCTGTGTCTTACCCGTTTCAACCAGCCGGGAATTACCGTCTAACTTAGGATTGCGGCATCGGGCAGGATTGGGGTCTTCGGAAAACTCCGATACCGTGGCTATGATTGTGTCGGAGGAAACCGGCGATATTTCTGTGGCGGTAAAAGGGAAACTGCAATTCGGCTTATCGAAGAAAATGCTCCTGGTTATACTGGATGAACACTACAGTTGAACCTGAGTTTAAACTATTTTCGAATATTTGTGATATGGAAAAAGTACAAGAATATATAAACCGGCATCAATCCCGGTTTCTCGAGGAACTACTTGATCTCTTGCGTATCCCCAGCATCAGTGCAGATTCGAACTACCGGGGTGATGTGGCAAGAGCTGCAGAAACAGTGAAGGAACACCTGATTAAGGCCGGAGCCGATAAAGCACAATTGTTTCCTACCCGTGGACATCCCATTGTGTATGGTGAACGGATAATTGCGGCCGATCTCCCGACAGTTTTGGTTTATGGCCATTATGATGTCCAACCCCCGGATCCACTAGACCTTTGGGACTCACCTCCTTTTGAACCGGTGATTAAAAAGACACATATACACCCTGAAGGGGCTATCTTTGCCCGGGGTTCCTGTGATGATAAAGGTCAACTTTTCATGCATATTAAAGCCCTGGAAAGTATGGACCGGTGTTCCGCTATTCCATGCAATTTGAAATTCCTGCTGGAAGGAGAGGAGGAAGTAGGTTCGAACAACCTCGAGCATTTCTGCACGGAGAATCGGGAGATGATAAGCTGCGATGTGGTATTGATATCCGATACCTCGATTCTGGCGAATGATACTCCCAGCATCACCACCGGTCTTAGGGGATTAAGTTATGTTGAAGTTGAAATAACCGGTCCGGTCAAAGACCTGCATTCTGGTGTTTATGGAGGTGCTGTAGCCAATCCAATTAATGTGCTGGCCGAGATGATCGCTTCATTGAAAGACCGGAATGGGAGTATAGTGATACCGGGCTTTTATGATGACGTTGTCGAACTATCCGCTGACGAACGGAGAGCGATAAATGAGGCACCCTATAATGAAGAAAACTATAAAGCTGAATTGAAAGTGGAAGACCTGATGGGTGAAAAGGGCTACACGACTATCGAGCGTACATCGATCAGACCCACACTCGATGTCAATGGTATTTGGGGGGGGTATACGGGTGAGGGTGCCAAAACGGTCTTGCCTTCAAAAGCTTTTGCTAAAATCAGTATGCGTCTGGTGCCGGATCAGCATCCGGACAAAATCACCCGCTTATTTAGTGAACATTTCAAATCTATAGCCCCGGCTGCTGTAAAAGTAAAGGTTACTCCGCATCATGGTGGTAAGCCCGCAGTGACTTCAACCGATAGTATAGAGTACCGGGCTGCAGCTGACGCCATGGAGAAGACTTTTGGAAAGAGACCGATTCCCGCCAGAGGAGGAGGTAGCATACCGATCGTCTCACTTTTTGAAGATATCCTGAAGGTGAAAACGGTTTTAATGGGATTTGGGTTGGATTCAGACGATATTCACTCGCCCAATGAACATTTTGGAATTTTTAATTTTTATCAGGGAATCCGGACAATACCTTATTTTTTAGAGAACTATACAAAAGCAAAGAAATCTCAGTAAGAACCCTCTCGAAATTTCTCGAAATAATTAATAAATAATTGTTTTTCCTGTGCATATAGATATCCTCAGCGTAATTCCCGAACTCCTGGAGAGTCCTTTCAGGCACTCCATTATGCAAAGAGCGGTTACCAAAGGATTGTTGCAGGTAGAGGTGATTGATTTACGAAATTATGGGTTAGGTAAGAATAGACAAATCGATGATTATCAATATGGTGGTGGAGCCGGCATGGTGATGATGGTCGAACCACTATTTAATGCCATCGATGATCTGACAAAAACCAGGAAATATGATGACATTATTTACATGACCCCCGATGGTGAAAAATTAACCCAGAGTCTGGCTAATAAATTATCACTTAAAGAAAATTTACTAATTATTTGTGGCCATTATAAAGGCATTGATGAGAGAATAAGGCAACATTGCATCACCTGTGAAATTAGCATAGGTGATTACGTTTTATCCGGTGGGGAGTTACCCGCCGCTGTTTTGGTGGACACCATAGGGCGTTTGATCCCCGGGGTATTAAATGATGAGACATCTGCATTGTTTGATAGTTTTCAGGATGGATTGATTGCTCCTGCAGTGTACACCCGCCCGGCTGAATTCAGAGGCTGGAAAGTGCCGGATGTTTTACTTTCAGGTAATGACTCTGCAATTGAAGCCTGGCGCGAAGAAAATTCAATTGAACGAACCTTTAAAAAAAGACCGGACCTTCTGGACCAGTAGAGGTTGATACAAATCATGTGAATAAATACCTGTTTGCCAAATGAATTGTTTAACTGTAGAATTGTAGAACTGTTTAACTGTTTCTTCCGAAGAAATGCGGTTCCTGAATTGTTTTTTTAGCACGCTGAAAAGTCCCCATTACGTGGTTTTGTGGTTTTGTGGTATTATGGTGTTGTGGCTCTTCCGAAGAGACTGGGTGTGTGAATGGTTTTCTGAGCACGCTGAAAAGTCCCCTTTTTAGGGGATTTAGGGGTACTGCTGTACTTGGTCCGTGATCTTGTGAGTTTAACTGTTAAGAAGATGTTTAACTGTTTAATTGTTTAACTGTTTAATCGTTTCTTCCGAAGAAACGGGGTGCATGAAATGGTTTTTTTAACACGCTGAAAAGTCCCCTTTTAGGACCCTTTTAGGGGATTTAGGGGTACTGCTGTTTTTGGTCTGAGATCTTGTGGGTT
>JBGTCB010000647.1:0-1671 GCA_041748995.1 Saprospiraceae bacterium
TTGAAAGGGCACGATCATCGTTTTTTCAAAATTACCGGTCAAAATTGATATGATTTGTTCAGGGGTTGATTTATTTAATACCAGCGCATGGTCAAAAGGGTCTATGACATATTGTTGTACGATCTTCTTCAAATCGGTGAAATCCATGACCATTCCATCCTTTGGGTTTCCAGGCTGGTTTATGGCTATGCCTTTCAACATAACCGAAAGTTTGTAAGAGTGCCCATGAATATTCCTGCATTGACCATCGTGCCCCAGGAGGGCATGACCCATCTCCAATGTAAAGAGTTTGGATATTCTGATAGTTCTTGCAGCTGGCATTAGAAAGAAAAAGTTTTAGTAAAGTCTTTTGATGAGAAAGTCCCTCTCCATACCCTTTTTTTCATCATTCCATTCATCATTTGCAATTTTGATGTTCTCAGATACATCGATTTTAGAAAACATTTTAGCATATCTTCCCCGGCAGCTGGAGAATGTATTCTGCGTTCTCTATTCCTGACCGGGATAAGCGTACCGATTTTCTCCGAGCTGTTAATAAAAACCAATCTTATCCATTGGAGCGCGCAAAATTACAACTTACCTTTCAAATGAGGAATGATCCTTATCATTAATTATGCAAAACCGAATACCGGTAGATCTACAATTTAGCTACATTCCGAATATCCACAATTACGACAGAGCAGACAACCTTCTTCATAAATCAGACCATCTGCATCCTGGCAACCGGGACAGATCTTTTTTACGACTTCAGTACCATCCGGGATGAACTTTTTAAGGGCTCTGGCAATCCCTTTTTTCCAGGTATTTATATTTTCCTCGTCTGTATTAAGACCATTAACCAGGTTTACAACATAGTTTAGTGGCATTCCGTGTCGCATGACACCAGATATCAGTTTAGCATAGTTCCAATACTCTTTGTCAAAAGAACGGGAAAGTCCTTCAATCGTGATCTTATAACCGGCACGATCCAGAAATTGGAAATCATAGCGATTGCTGTTCGTTTCATCATCGTAGTTCTTAATAATCCAGCCCTGAGAAACATAGTCCGGAAGGCGAAAAGTATCTTCGGCTTTACCACTAAAGATCTCATATGGCTTTTCCTGAAGAATGCCAATGACAGCAATCCAATCTTCATGATTGTTTTTGAACCGGATCACCGATGCCGGTAGTTTCCTGGGTCTCTTAGGTGGTGCCGAATCCTTTAATTCGAACACGGTTCCGTTCAATTCCTGTTTTTTATCCTTGTCACTGGATACCAGTACACCCGTTCTGGATCCGTCACGGTAAATTGTACATCCTTTACAACCCACCTCCCATGCGGTCTGATAAATGTCCCGGACCAATTCGACAGAAGATTCATTGGGGATGTTAACCGTGACGCTGATCGAATGATCCACCCACTTCTGAATTTCTCCCTGCATTTTCACCTTCTCCACCCAGTCGATATCGTTGGCTGTTGATTTAAAATAGGGTGAAGTTTTAATGATTTCAAAAAGAGCGGGTTCATCCAGATTCATCACTTTATCCAGATCATAACCATTAACGGACAACCATTCTTTAAACCGGTGATGAAAGACGTAATAGTCCTCCCAGGCATCACCAACATCATCAATAAAACTCACCCGAACATCCTTATCATTCGGATTGACCTTGCGACGACGTTTGTAACTG
>JBGTCB010000648.1:0-2704 GCA_041748995.1 Saprospiraceae bacterium
AATGCAATAAAGACGGGTGCTCCAAGGGCTTTTTGACTCGCAGACATGGTCACCATCATGGTGAGAATCAAAAAGGGCTTATGTGCCCGTATTTGCAGCAGTTGTACCTCGTAATAGATAATCTAATGCATAATCCGGGTTAAAGATTACTTTTGCGGCTTGTTAAAATTTGAATAATGATTAAAGTAGAAAACCTTTCTCTCCAGTTTGGTAAGAGAATTCTGTTTGATGAAGCCAATGTATTTTTTGCTCCCGGCAACTGTCATGGAGTTATCGGAGCTAACGGCGCCGGCAAATCTACATTTCTAAGAATCTTGTCGGGAATGAAGGACGCCAATAAGGGCAGCATTCAAATAGAACCGGGTAAAAGGATGGCTGTTTTGAAGCAGGACCATTTTGAATTTGATGATTGCCGGGTGATCGACACGGTGATGATGGGGTATGACAAGCTTTGGTCACTTATGCAGGAAAAGGATGCGATCTATAGCAAACCGGATTTCTCTGAAGCTGATGGTATCCGGGCCTCCGAACTGGAAGCAGAGTTTGCAGAGATGGATGGATGGAACGCAGAACCCGATGCTGCGGCGCTTCTGAGTGGAATTGGAATCCGGGAAAGTGAACATAGTAAACTATTGAAAGAACTAAACGGTAATCAAAAGGTACGGGTGTTATTGGCGCAGGCTTTGTTTGGCGACCCTGACATCCTGATCCTCGATGAACCTACCAATGACCTGGATATAGAAACGGTCACCTGGCTGGAAGATTTTCTGATGGACTTTAAAAATACGGTAATTGTGGTTTCCCATGACCGGCATTTTCTGGATGCCGTATGCACCCATACCGTCGATATCGATTTTGGAAAGATCAATATGTATACAGGTAATTATAGTTTCTGGTATGAATCGTCGCAACTTGCTTTGCAGCAAAAATTAGCAGCCAACAAGAAAACGGAAGAAAAGCGGAAGGAAATGCAGGCATTTATTGACCGTTTCAGCGCCAATGCGTCCAAATCAAGACAGGCCACCTCACGACGTAAAATGCTGGATAAGTTAAATATGGAGGAAATAAAACCCTCTTCCAGGAAATATCCCGGAATCATCCTGACTCAATCCCGGGAAGCGGGGGATCAAATTCTGACTGTAAATAAATTAGGGTATAGTCTGGGTGATAATGTTCTTTTCAGCGATGTGAATTTTACAATTAACAAAGGGGATAAGATCGCCGTACTTTCCAAACATGGATTAGCTACCACGGCTTTCTACCGTATCTTAAATGGTGAGCTTGAGCCAGATACCGGAAGTTTTGTATTTGGCCAGACAATCACAACTGCCTATCTGCCAGTAGACAACGAACGATTTTTTAGTGAACAACCCCAGGGGCTGGTCGATTGGTTAAGGCAATATTCCGAAAACAAAGACGAACAATACATCCGTGGATTTTTAGGCAAGATGTTGTTTTCAGGAGAAGAAGTGTATAAAATGTCAAGTGTGCTTTCCGGAGGAGAAAAAGTGCGCTGTATGATTTCCCGTATGATGATGGCACAGGCTAATGTGCTAATGCTTGATGAACCGACCAATCACCTGGATCTTGAAAGTATCACGGCCTTTAACAATGCACTGATCAATTATCAGGGTACGGTCCTTTTTACCTCCCATGATCATCATTTTACCCAGACAGTCGCTAACCGGATGATCGAAATAACCCCTAATGGCATGATCGATCGACTGAAGACACTGGATGAATATCTGGCCGATCCAACCATTAAGAAGATTCGTGAAGATATGTATAACGGAGTCCTGGTATGATGGCACTACGATCAAGGTTGATTGTAGAAACTTAAAAACTGAATTCTTTTTGGAATTATATTTGCTTGTAAAGAAAAAGCACATATATTTGAGTTCGCAAAGCTTATGAAAAAATTCAATAACAGAAATTGGTGGTGGTCTTACAATATACTGAAACGGGTGTATTGATAGGCCACACTTTGTGAAAACAAGATAAAAAGCGGCTCGTCGGAACACCCGGCGAGCCGCTTCCTTTTTTGGTGAAAACAGTAAAAGTCGAAAAATGAAAACAGTGATTACTGAATCGATCAAGCTACTTTCGGATACCGTGACTCCAGTGGCTATTTTCCTTAAAATCAGAGATCGTTTTTTATTTCCCTGCCTTCTGGAGAGTAATGATTACCGATCTTCAGAAAATAGTAATTCCCTGATCGGCTTCGAGCCGCTCGCTTCGATGATTGTGGAAAATGGTGTCGTAAGTCTAAGCTATCCCGGTGGTGAAACCCGAAAAATCACTTTGACCAACCCTATGGAAGTAGCTGTGATTTTTAAGGATTTTATGAATCAAATGCAGATGTCAAATGACAATACCGTTCCAATCAACGGATTTGTCGGGCATACCAATTTTGACGCGGTTCGGTATTTTGATACGATTAAATTTGCTGAAGAAAAGCATAAGACCAGGGTACCTGACATGCATTATATTTTCTATCGTTACCTGATCAACATCAATCATTTTAAGGAAGAAATGTATATAATCGAAAATCGGCTGGAAGGAGAAATCAGTCAGTTGGATCGAATTAAACGAATGGTGTTTGATTATCATATCCCCAATTATGATTTTGCCTTGGTGGGAGAGGAGAGTAGCAATTTGACGGATGAGGAATATAAGGACCTGGTGACGAAAGGTAAATACCATT
>JBGTCB010000649.1:0-2747 GCA_041748995.1 Saprospiraceae bacterium
CCACATGAAAATCGATCGTCCAGGGTCGCAGAGCAGCGGTTAGTTCACGGAGACCTTCCGAAAGTGTCTCGCGGTCGTTCCAGTCGAAATCATCCGGCAAAATTCGTTCGTCCGGTTTATTGACGCCTAGAAGATAGAGCAGGGTATGCGCCATATCGGCCTGAAAACCAATATTTTGGCGATCAACAGCCTCCAGGGTTTGGATCATGCTTTTCCATCCATGCATTCCTCCCCAGCAGATCTCGCCCTCGGCTGCCAGCCTTTCGGCATAATCGGCGGCTATATCGCAGGCTTCCCGGAAGGTAGCGGCGATCAATTGGGTATTTCCTTCCGGATCTTTTGCCCAGGTAGCAGGATCGACCGATGAATCGATCCGGACCACACCATAAGGCCTTACCCCATACTCCCGTAATTTGTTAGCGATATGACAAGCTTTTTGAACCTGAAGGACAAATTGATTGCGCTCTTCTCTGGAGCCCATAGCCGAACCGCCACCGGTTGGCTTCCAGACGGGTGCAACTACGCTGCCGATTTCAAGGTTGAAGGATGCAATTTTATCAGCAAGTTTTTTGATGTCATCATCATCACTATCGATCGACGTATGTGGATCCGCCAGGAAAAGATCAACTCCATCAAACCGGACTCCATCAACTTCGGCATCAGCAGTCATTTGTAACATAGTATCCAGTGCAATAGGAGGTTCTGAATCAGGACCTTTTCCTACAACTCCGGGCCAGGCTGCGTTATGAAGCCGGGGAAAATTATTAGTTGGCATTCGTTCACTAGGTTGGATAGCTTCTTAAGATAAAACTATTTGAACAAAATCCAGCATTCCATTTTTTTGATCGGGTATATCATTAGCGGGGATTATATCCTGGGAGCTTCGTTATGACAGGCCGATATGCAATAAGGACGGGTGCTGCAATATTAATAAGACTTTTTGTTGCAAGCAGAATTGCTGCAAATACGGGTGCATTGAAAAGCCTGACTACAAGAAAAAAGCTGATCAATTACTTCCGGTGAGAAGTAAGTCATCAGCTTTTTTATAGAGGTGATTGACTTAAAGATTTTGGCCTACACCAATTTTTCCGTGTTTGCCACCAAAACCTCGTCCAGATCGTAGCCGTCTACCGGTACGATCTCACCCTTGGCTGCATCCCAATCGATACGTCTACCTAATTTATAAGACAATCCGGCCATATGAGCAGTCATAGCTTCCTCAAATCCCTCCTGGATACCACAGCTTACTGTACCACCGTTACGGATGACACTCAACCACTCCCTCATGTGTAGGTGGGTGGAATCCACTCTTCGGCCGTTACGATAGGTCCAGAGTAGACCCTTATCGGCAAAATACTTGGATGTTGCAGAGGTCACAGCATCTACGCCATTAGCTGCCGGATCATAGATATACATGGGTAACTCCGGAGTAATCGATTTCTTTTCCAGCATATCCTTAAATCTCGTTGAATTTGCATCCGCATAGATTTTAAGATCATTACCAAGTTCCATAGTGGCATCATGCCCCATGAGGGCCGTTGAACGGCTATATTGGTTGCCTAGTGTGGCACTATAAACAAAGGTCATTCCTTTTTCCTTACCTGGTTCCTGACTGCTTCCGGTTGTAAAATCGGGAAATTCCATATTGATTTGCATTACATCCGGCACATTTCTGCCATCGCGATGGGTGTAGATACCGCCCGATGCAATGATACACTTGGGCATTCCCATTTTCAGAACGCAGTTGATACGATCGTAATCATGTACCATCAAGTCACCGGAGAGGCCGGAGCCATATGCCCACCATTTTCTCCATCGGAAAAAGTGTTCGGCATTAAAAGGAATCATAGGAGCGTTTCCGATGAACTGTTTCCAATCGATTGTTTGAGGGCTGGCCTTTTCGTGAATCGGATATTGCCAGGCACCATTGTCACTATTTCTGTTAGTGCTAACCTGTACCAATGAAACGTGACCAAGAATTTTTTTGTTGATGACGTCCTGTGCAGTGACAAAACTCTGCGTTTGACGGTGCTGGTGACCAACCTGGAAGACTCTGTCGCTGTTTTTTACAGCTTCACTCAGTGCATAAGTTTCAGCAATGTTGTGGGTCATTGGTTTTTCCAAATACACATGTTTGCCAGCCTGAAGAGCTTCGATTGCCATCGGTGCATGCCAGTGATCGGCAGTAGCGATCACCACGGCATCGACATCCTTGCTGGCAATTAATTCCTGATAATGTTTGTATATTTTTACTTTGACTTTGTCTGTGCTAAAAGAATCGGCGGCCTCCTGAGCCCTCACATCAAAAAGATCACAAACTGCCGTGATCTGTAAATTCAGGTTTTCCTGGTCAATGAATGATTTTAACCGGTCGTCGTTTGGATTTTTTTCGGCTGCTTCTTTCATTTGGTCAATCCACTCTTTGGTGGCAAATCCCAATGCCCGACACAATTGGGGTCCTCTGATTCCAAACCCAATAATACCCAACCTGATTGGATCGCCACTCATGGGTCCGGAATCCGGGGGTGGTGATGCATTGATTTGCAAGGCTTCAAGGATGGCCTCCCGTTCTTGTTGTTGTGCGGCAGCTTTGGCTGAACCAGCCCAAAAGATAGCTCCTATAACCGGAACTCCTGCCAATCCTTTTAACATGTCCCTGCGGGACCAGTTTCCGAATGAATTATTTTCTGCCATGACTAATTAGATGCTAAAGTGTTTACTGATGCAGGTTTTATCAACCCATTTAA
>JBGTCB010000650.1:0-3434 GCA_041748995.1 Saprospiraceae bacterium
TGGCTATCTTGATTTGATCGAATCCATCCAACACATCAATTTTAGTCATCACCAGTTGAGTGACTCCATTGATCATAATGGTGTATTTCAGCTGAGGAATATCCAGCCAGCCACATCGCCGTGGTCTGCCGGTTGTTGCTCCAAACTCAAGCCCAATCTCTGCTAATTTCTTACCATCATCATCAAATAACTCGGAGGGAAATGGGCCGCTGCCCACCCGGGTACAATAGGCTTTGGTAATACCAATGACTTCTCCAATTTGTTTTGGTGCGATTCCCAGTCCGGTACAGGCACCGGCAGTAATGGTATTGGATGATGTTACATAGGGATAAGTACCAAAATCAATGTCAAGCATACTGCCCTGAGCTCCCTCAGCCAAAACTCTCTGACCTCGTGAAAGTGCTTCGTTGATATAATACTCGCCATCAATTAATGGCAATGCCCGGAGTACCTCCAGGTTTTCCATCCAGATGGCTTCTTCGCGATCAAGGTCAAAATCCAGCTGTGGATATATTTTCAGAAGACCTAAATGTTTTTCCTTTAAAGCTTCGTACTTGGCCTCAAAATCCAGAGACTCGATATCTCCGACACGCAGCCCGTTTCTACCCGTTTTGTCCATATAGGTCGGACCAATGCCTCTTAGGGTTGATCCGATTTTGGCTTTCCCTTTATGAGCTTCCGAAGCCTGATCAAGTAAACGGTGGGTAGGTAAAATAAGGTGTGCCTTTCTGGCCACTAACAAATTTTTTTCAATGACCACACCGGCATTTTTGACTGCTTTTAATTCTTTTGAAAGAGTGATTGGATCTATAACAACACCATTACCTATGATGTTAATGAGGTCTGAGCGAAAAATGCCGGATGGAATCGTATGCAACACATGCCTTTTGCCTTCAAATTTTAGGGTATGGCCGGCATTCGGACCTCCCTGAAACCGACAAATAATATGATACCTGGGAGCAAGAAAATCCACAATTTTACCTTTGCCTTCATCTCCCCACTGAAGACCAAGGATTACGTCTACTGCCATTATTTTTTGATAGCTAACCTACATAAATAGTAAAGATAAAAAACTGATGATGTGCAACACTTCTTTGTTGATTTAACTCATCCAGGTTAATAACAGGAGTATGCCATAGAAGGTATTGTATTGTTATCCCGATCAAGACCTGGCAGTAACAATATATTGATAATCAAGGGTTTGATCATCCACATCGATATCAATAAAGCCTGCAGACTGGAGTTCAGATTCCACAGTCGAAATGCTTACTTTTTCCTCGTCTGGAGGTCCGTTCGGAATGTTTTTCATTTTAAATTCAATGATAACGATCTTGGATTGAGGCTTCAGAACTTTATGCAGGTTTTTAAAGTACTCTACCCGTTTTGGTAAATATGCGTAGGTATTCACAATTAAAACAGCATCTGCTTCATTTTGCACCAATTCCGGGTCGTCCGTCTTTGCCAGCCGGACTTCAAATTTTTCCTGCAACTCCGGTGGTAGAAGTTGACGTTTGTTAACCATGAATCTGACGAAATCCGGATCAATATCAATTGCAATAACCTTAGCTGCATCCTGAATCAGGCGGAAGGCGAAATAACCAGTTCCTGCTCCCAGATCAACTACTGTTTTGCCTTCCAGAGGACCCAGGATGTCTATAACCCGGTCTGGTTTCTGCCAGATGTCCCGGTTCTGATCTTCAAATACAGAAACTTTATCTTCAAAATCGATGTCCTGGCTCCAGTTCTGTGTATCTCCCTGGTGATCTTCAGATGCATCATCAGAAAACTTACCATTATTCTTACAAGAGGCAATTATTATAAGAAAGAAGATCAAATATAAGCTTCTGAACAAGGGCTTCATCAGGTATTATTTAACGCTGCGAAAGATACAGGGTCTCTAACAATTGTTCTAATTTCTTTCTGACTTGTTGTGAATCACAGGAAGGATTCAGGGTCATAAGGTTAAAAGCATACCACCTTCCGGATGTTGAGATCAGGTATCCGGCATAAGTTCGGACACCCTTAATTAATCCACTCTTTGCAAAAATCTTTCCCTCTGCCCTGGTATTTTTTAACATGTATTGTAATGTACCGGATTTGCCCATTACCGCCAGGCTTTCGTGAAATTCTGGCCAAAGCTCCTTATCATGATAGATATCCCTCAATACGTTCACCATGGTCCAGCTGGTTACCACATTATCAGGAGCCAATCCTGAATAATCCGAAAAACGGCAACCAGTCATATCGACACCTTTTCCTTCCCAAAAAGTGATCAATGGGTGGTCCCCGGTTTTTAAACCTTGGTCAGTGAATTGAAGCCCAATACCTTCTGCAAAGAGATTGATACTTTTTTGATTGGTTACCTTTACAATTTCCTTCAATATTGGTGAAGGCAGAGTCGACAAGGAGTTGATGAACTGATCGTTCCTGACGTAGACCGATCCTGCAAAACCCGTCACCTGAATACCAACAGACAGAAGGTGTTTTCTGACATGATAGGCACAAAACAAAGCCGGATCAGGTAAAGAACCCTTAATAGAAAAAATCCCTTTACCCGGTGGAATTGTACCTTGTACATACCGGTTGCTCTGAAATGGTGCGCCCATGATATAGGCTTGATCCCCACTCCCCCAGCCTCCGGTGGTAACCAGTGATTGGACTTGAAGTGATGGTACCTCCGGTTTGATACGAATCGGATCAACAACCAATCCCGGCACTGACTTTTGGATAAAATCCAAAGTATGGAGGTTATCATGAAAATTTAACCCGGCACAGAAGGCTCCATAATAATTACCCATGTCCTGAAAGGGCCAATTGCGGGGAATCGTAGACAGACTATGGTGACTTGCATCACCAATTACCCGACCGGATATATAAGTTATTCCAGCTCCGGAAACATTTTTTCCGATCTCCACCAACGTCTTTTCAAAACCGGTTTCAGCAAAATGAGAAGAGGCCAGGGTCGGGTCACCAAATCCCTTGATTATCAAATCACCATACAGCGTGTCATTTCGCAAATATCCGGTATAGCCCAACTCAGTCTTAAACCGAAATTGCGGACCCAAAACACTTAATCCGGCTGCTGTAGTTAAAATTTTGAGCGTTGATGCCGGTGGCAAAGAAATAACCGGGTTCAGCTGTGCCACAATGGTGTCACTGTCCAGATCATAGAGCATTATACTCAGGCTAGCCGATCGGAAACATGGATCATTGGAAAACTCCTCAAGGTAATTTCCCAATTTTATACTGGTCGTCTGACTGAAAACAAGTAGTGGAATAAACCAGATTAATAAAAAGATGTGGCGATTTTTTTCCTTGTTAAACATAAGGGTACCTCTAATAACCTCTGAAATTAGGCAAATTCAGAAAAAATCAAGCGAGACAAGGCATCGTGAGGGAGCTAAGTGACTGAGAGATAACGAAATTGAGGAGCG
>JBGTCB010000651.1:0-6262 GCA_041748995.1 Saprospiraceae bacterium
AAAATCCATTTGATTTACGTGATCCCAAAATAATTGATCAAACGATTAATTACGATCCTGAATCCAACAATTATGAGGTCACTGAAAAAATAGGTGACGACTATTTCAGGATGCCTACTTATATGACATTTGATGAGTATCTTGACTACAAGGCCAAAAAACAGGAACAAGAGTATTTTCAAAGACTAGCAGGAATCAGTTCTGCTGGTGGAGAAATTGGCCCTGACATTGATCCAATTAAGAAATTTGATCTTTCAAATAGTCTGATTGATCGTCTCTTTGGTGGCACCACCGTTGATCTCAACCCCAAAGGTAATATAGGGATCACGCTGGGATACGACTATCAGAACGTACAAAACCCGGTATTGCTTGAACGTCAGCAAAACAATGGAGGTTTTGACTTTGACATGGATATCCAGATGAATATGGATGGACAGATCGGAGACAAACTCAAATTAAACGCAAACTACAATACCAAATCGACATTTGACTTTGACCGCCAACTCAAACTTGCCTACGATAGCGAGCAATTTAGTGAAGATGAAATCCTGAAAAAAATTGAGGCGGGAAATGTGAGTCTACCCCTTAAAAGTACACTGATACAGGGTAATCAGAGCCTTTTTGGTTTGAAGACAGATTTACAATTCGGCCGCCTGAAATTGACAACGATCATTTCACAGCAGAATTCAGAAAAGAAAGACCTGCAAATTGAGAAGGGTGCTCAAATACAGGAATTCGAAATTGAAGTTGACCAATATGATGAAAATCGTCACTTTTTTCTATCCCATTACAACCGGGATATATTCGAACCGGGTCTGAGTAACCTGCCTCAGATCACCAGCCTCTTTAATATCACTAAAGTGGAGGTATGGATCACCAATGATCGACGGGAGACTGAAAACACAAGAAATATTGTGGCCCTGGCTGACCTGGGTGAATCTGCCCGGATGACCACAGATAATCCCAACTTACAACCATCTCCAGGCATGCCGCTCAATCCGGATATCTCCGGAACCAAAGAACTCCCGGATAACTATGCTAATCCTATTTACAATTTACTGCTTAAGGATCAAATGGCCCGCGATGTGGTCACTGCCGTATCAGCGCTAAGGACTACTCCTTATAATTTAGTGGCTTCGCGTGATTTCGAAAAGGTCCGGGCCCGAAAATTACGGGAATCAGAATATACACTCAATACCCAGTTGGGTTTTATATCGATCAACACGAGCTTGCAGCCTGACCAGGTATTGGGTATCGCGTACGAATACACTTACAATGGCAAGAAACTTCAGGTGGGAGAATTATCCACTGACTTTCCATCAGAAACCGAAGATGAGTCAGTCCTGTTCGTTAAAATGTTGAAAAGTACCACCCAGCGTACCGATGTCCCTGCCTGGGATCTGATGATGAAAAATGTCTATTCGATCGGAGCCTTCAATGTGTCTCGTGAAGACTTCTACCTCGATGTATTCTATGAAGAGCCGGGTAAGGGTGAGAAGCGTTTTTTACCCTCCGGATCTTTAGCCAGTGAACCTCTTTTGAGGTTGTTGAATCTGGATAACCTGAATCCTTTGGGTGATCCCCAACCGGACGGTGCATTTGATTTTGTTCCTGGAGTGACCATCTTCCTTAATACAGGTAAGATCATGTTTCCTGTTTTGGAACCCTTCGGATCTTCGCTGGCAAAGAAATTTAATGACCCGGCAGAAGCTAAGAAGTTTGTTTTTCAACAGCTTTATGACAGTACCCTTTTTATTGCGCAGGAGTATCCTGATCTCAATCGTTTTAGCATTCGGGCCCGGTTTAAATCAAGCGCAACCAACGAGTATTCCCTGGGTGCATTTAATGTACCTCAGGGATCGGTCAGAGTCACCGCCGGTGGTCAGGTACTTATAGAGGGTAGCGATTATGATGTCGATTATAATCTTGGAAAAGTACGTATCATCAATGAGGCCTATATAAACAGTAGCGTACCGATCAATGTGTCTTTTGAGGACAATGCTCTCTTTAGTTTCAACCGGAAGACTATGCTTGGTTTACGTGCTGACTATGAAGTAAGTAAACACCTCAACCTGGGCTTCACCTATATGCATCTGTTTGAAAGACCGTATACCCAAAAAGTAAACATTGGAGAAGATCCCATCAACAACCGGATTTTTGGCTGGGATATCAATTACAGCAAAGAAGCCCCCTGGCTCACCCGACTTGTTGATAAAATTCCTCTGATTGATACTAAAGCACCTTCCAATATTACATTTGCTGCAGAGGGTGCCATTCTAAAGCCAGGTCATTCCCGTGCCATTAACCAGGAAAACAGTAAAAGTGGCACTAATTACATTGACGATTTCGAAGGAAGCTCTATTGGCATTGATCTCCGCCAACCTGCCAATCAATGGGTTATCGCCAGTATACCTCAAAACGATGAACAGAATCACAATCCAAGGTTTCCGGAGTCAGAACTTAATAATAATTTACTCACTGGTGTTAACCGGGCTTCAATTAACTGGTATCGAATAGAGACGAATGTCCGAAACGATGCTGATCAGCAAAATCCTTTCACCGCTCAGGTTTCACAACAGGCAATATTTCCGAACCGATCACCTATATTTGGATTCAACAATAACATACAGGTATTTGATGTACATTATGATCCTACGAAACGAGGACCTTACAATTTCGATTTACCGCAAGGCACTCCCTACAGTGCAGGTTTAGATGTCGATGGTAATCTCCAGGAACCCGAAAGCCGGTGGGGTGGTATCATGCGCAGCCTTCGCAATACTGATTTTCAGGCGGCTAATATAGAATACATCGAGTTTTGGATCATGAATCCCTATGCCGAAACCGGGCAGGGCCGACTAAATGATGATGGAAAACTATTTATCAACCTGGGCAATATTTCGGAAGACATCCTCAAAGATTCCCGGTTGTCCTATGAAAACGGACTACCGACACCAACCAGTGCCGCCCCACTTGACACCACGGTATGGGGTACGATACCCATTGTTCAGGATTTGGTAAATTCCTTTAACATTGATCCTCAGGATCGCACGATACAGGATGTTGGATATGATGGCTTGAACGACGAGCAGGAGAGAGATTTCTTCGCTGACTATCTTGAATCGATCAATTCACTTAACCTCGAGGCCAGGGAAGCTATCAGAGCTGACCCTTCTAATGATAACTTTCAGCATTTTCGTGATTTTGCAGAAGATGTCGGAGTTTTTAGTCGATATTCTAAATTCAATAATGTTCAGGGCAACTCACAAGCCTCCACGGGCAACACACTGCAATCCAGCACAAACTATCCTGACACAGAAGATCTGAATAATGACAATACGCTTAACGAAACGGAGGCCTACTATCAATATGAGATACCGATTGAATATGATGGTTTTGGTGGATTAGCCATAAACGAATTCATTACTGATACAATAAGGGCTCAGGAAACCGGCCAGATCTGGTATCGGTTTCAGATTCCCCGGGAGCGTTTCAGCACCACGGTTGGTAGTATCCAGGATTTCCGGTCTATACGCTTTATCCGGATGTACATGTCTGAATTTAGTGAACCAATCACCCTGCGATTTGCCAAATTCGATCTGGTTCGCAATCAATGGAGAAAATATACCCGGAGTCTAAAATCTAGCGGACCTTCAGAACCGAATAATAGTCCCACCAATCTGCAATTTGACATCGCGTCTGTAAACATTGAAGAAAACAGTAAGAAATTTCCCTTCAATTATGTATTACCTCCGGGAATAATCCGGGAAAGAGCAGTCGGGACATATGCCAACATTCAACGCAATGAACAATCTCTTGCTCTCAATATATGCAATCTGGAAGATGCCGAGGCAGCGGCGATGTACAAAATCCTGAATGAAGATTTCAGGAATTTTGACAGCCTGCAAATGTTTGTTCATGCTGAGGCAGTTGAAGATCAGCAGATTGATCCCGGAGAAACAACACTTTTTATCCGGGTGGGCAGTGACTATACCCAAAATTACTATGAATATGAAATCCCCCTCACGATGTCAGATGTCCGTGCAGCTGATACTGCTTCGTTTGAAGATCTGGCCGAAATCGTTTGGTTAAAATCGAATAGTCTGAATATACCTCTCGCCCTTTTGAAGGACAAGAAGGTCGAAAGAAATAATTCAGGTGCATCCCTTGCCGTTCCGTGGGAAACGGAAGATCCGGCCAACGGTAATAAAATAAGAATCATAGGAAACCCCAATCTTGGACTGGTCAAAGGCATTATGATTGGAGTGCGAAACACCCCTGATGATGGTTTGAACAAATGTCTGGAGGTCTGGGTCAATGAATTAAGGTTGACCGGTCTGAATGAAGATGGTGGAGTAGCAGGCTTAGCTCGCCTGGATTTGCAATTGGCTGATTTCGGTCGCGTATCATTAAGTGGTAACTACAGTAGTATCGGCTGGGGAGCAATTGATCAAAAATTAGCACAAAGGAGTCTTGACCAGGTAATCCAATATGATGTTGCCACCAATCTCGAACTGGGTAAATTTTTCGGAGACCGAATCGGTTTAAGCATCCCTTTTTACGCACAATACTCAGCCACAATCAGTAATCCTAAGTTTGATCCATATGATCGGGACATCGAGCTAAAAGACAAGCTCAGTGAAGCACCGGATCGGGTGACTAAAGATTCAATCCGGGAGCAGGCGATTGATTTTACGGAGATCAGAAGTTTGAATTTTACCAATGTCCGTAAAGCACGAACAGGGGCTAAAGCGGGTAAGCCGCCAAAACCCTGGGACATAGAAAATTTTAGTGCCACCTATGCGCAGTCTGAAATCTTGCGCCACGATCCCATCATCGAACGGGATGCTACCGAAGAAAAGCGTGGTTCATTGGATTACAATTATTCGATGAAACCCCTCTACATTCAACCGCTAAAAGGTCTGGCCAAAGACTCGAAGCTTCTGAAATTTATCACAGAGCTCAATTTTAATCCACTACCCAACTCCTTTGCGGTCAATTCGACACTGCAGCGGCAAAAATCGACCATTTCTTACCGTTTCTCTGAGCCTGCTTTCAAAACGTGGTACACCAAGCGATTTATCTGGGAGCGAAATTATGACCTCAATTGGGACCTGACCAAATCCCTGAAATTTCGATTTAATGCATCCAATAATTCGGTGATCGATGAGCTCAACGAACGCGATATGGGTTTTTCTGAAGAGCTTAACAAGGATACCATATGGGCAGGTTTACGCAACTTCGGAAGAACCAAGGATTATACGCACAATATTAACCTGAGTTATAATGTACCGCTGCAACATTTTCCGATATTGGATTTTGCCCAGGTACGTGCTCAGTTTACTGCCCAATATGGATGGAATGCTGCTGCACTCAACGTTGATTCTCTGGGTAATGTCATTCAGAATCAGCAGACCCGGCAGATAAGTGCTGACTTAAACTTCGAAAAGTTATACAACAACATACCCTACCTTCAAAAAATCAACCAGGGGAAAAGACCAACCAGCACCGGTCGAGGCAATACCACCAGGCCTACTCCAACACAGCAGGGTAGTCCACAGAATGACCGGAAGAAAAGCGCCCGGGATCCAGGTTCGATAGAACGTCTTTTTATCAGACCTTTGATGGCTTTGCGTAAAGCCAAATTCCAGTACACTGAAAATCTTGGATCTGCCGTACCCGGGTTCATGCCTTCACCAGAATATTTGGGACTGAGCAGGGGTTGGAATGCCCCCGGATATGAGTTTATACTTGGAATGCAGCCGGATGAAGCCTGGTTTCAAAAAGCGATACATCCCAGTAATAACTGGATTACCAACAATATCTATTTAAATCAGGAGGTCCTTATAAACCAAACGAAGAAATGGAACGCCGGTCTTAGTATTGAGCCTTTTCAGGATTTCCGGGTTGAGGTAACCTGGGACTATAGCTTTACGGAAAATCATTCTGAATACTTCAAAGTAGCCTCCCCGGGAGGTGAGTTTGCCCACCTGGCTTCACGGGAAGTAGGTTCATTCAATATTTCATACTATACTCTGGGCACTCTTTTTAATGACGATATTGAAGGGCTCTTCACTGATTTTGAAGAACAACGTAAAATTATATCTCAAAAGGTGGGGCAACAGGGAACTGTGCATGCAAATGATGGTGCCGAATATACCGAGGGTTATGGTAAATATCAACGGGATGTTTTGATTCCTGCTTTTATTTCTTCCTATGCAGACATACCGGTCAATGAGGTCAAACTGAATATTTTTGATCA
>JBGTCB010000652.1:0-1934 GCA_041748995.1 Saprospiraceae bacterium
GATATCGACCGCCCTCATGTACTCCTTTGCCCGGTGTGCGGACATGAAAGTTATGGATGAACCATTCTATGGAGTCTATTTATCTCAAACCGGACTTGACCATCCAGGCAGGGAAGAAATTCTCAGAACAATGGGGTCTGACGAAAATGCTATACTGAAAGAAATACATCGAAAGTCGTTAGATAACCATCTCTTTATCAAGAATATGTCCTCTCATTTTAAAGTTCTTCATAAAGCAAATTATACTGGTTTTAAAAATGTCTTTCTCATTAGAAACCCTCAGCGGATCATTACATCTTACAGTAAAGTTATACATGAACCTACTATCCAGGATATCGGCATTCGCCGGCAAGCGAAGCTATATCGATGGTTTTCAAAGCATGGTACATATCGACCAATCGTCATAGATTCGAACGATGTCTTAGCCGATGCGGAAAGGCATCTGCGTACATTATGCACTGTTCTACAACTTCCTTTCGAACAAAAGATGTTGAATTGGAAAGCTGGCCCAAAGGACTATGATGGAGTGTGGGCTCCATTCTGGTATACGAATGTGCGGCAAACAACCGGTTTCGTCAAGCAATCCGGTAGTGAGGATCCATTACCACCACAATTAATGCCGCTTTACGAAAAGTGTCTGGAAGACTATCACTTTCTATATGAAAAATCTATAACCAATACAGATGCTTCAAAAGTACAATCCTCAAAATGAGAATATTCAGGTCTTTGTTAAAGATCGACTTGTACATCGAAATGATGCTAAAGTATCCGTCTTTGATTCATCCGTACAGGGTGGCGATGCGGTATGGGAGGGCATAAGGGTTTATCCCGACGGCATTTTCATGTTAGACAGACATCTCAAAAGGCTCTATGAATCGGCCAAAGCGATGGCATTTGAACCGTTACCCGATATTGAATTTGTCAAAAAAAGCATATTGCAGACTCTGGAAGCCAATGGCACGCGCCGTGATGCCCATATCCGGCTCACGTTGTCACGGGGAGAAAAGGTCACCTCAGGAATGGATCCACGGTTGAATCAATCGGGTCTTTGTCTGATCGTCCTGGCCGAATGGAAACCTCCCGTGTACGATAACGACCATGGCATCAGGATCATTACTTCATCAATCCGCCGAAACTCACCCAATCACCTGGATTCCAAGATTCATCATAACAATTTAATAAACAATATTTTAGCTAAAATACAGGCAAACTTTGCTCAGGTAGATGCTGCTCTTATGCTGGATATGCATGGTTTTGCAAGTGAACTCAATGACACCAATATTTTCATGATCCGGGATGAGGTAGTCTTCACACCCCATCCCGATGCCTGTCTTCATGGTATCACCAGGGACCTTGTCATAGAGATATGTAAAGAACAACAAATTCAGGTTGTCGAAAAAAACTGTTCCCTGACGGAGCTTTATAATGCTGATGAGGTGTTTTGTACCGGTAGCATGGGCGAATTGACGCCAATCGCAGAAATTGACGGACGAAAAATCGGAACAGTTAATGGTCCGTTGTTAAGAAAAATTCGAAACCTCTTTTTTAATAAAGTGTCATCTTGCTGCACCCCACTCCCATTTTGAACCTGTGATTTTAATCTTTCGACTCATCAGCGGTTAAAATGCTATCCCGTCTAAAACCGATGAGACGGAAGTGTTTGTCACATCTTTGCAATATAATATGAAAAAAGGGGAATTAAATAATTCTTAGTTGCAATATTACATTGATTATATTATCTTCGTAACAAGTTTACTAGGAATCCCTATAACCGATTAAGATCTTTCTTACGGATTTTGTGTTTGAGCTGCCTGGAATGGTGATTCCGGGTAGCTTTTTTTTTATTTATTACTAAGTTGTAAATCAGTCACTTCTTATCCCCATCGTTGCTTCCAAGCATAATATTGCAGGGCTTGGATATCACAAAATTCGCT
>JBGTCB010000653.1:0-4117 GCA_041748995.1 Saprospiraceae bacterium
CTTCCGACTCATAACTCATAACTCATAACTTATGACTTATAACTTATAACTCTCCCCGACTTCCGACTTCCGTCTTCCGACCTCCCCGGTCTTACAATAGACTCTTGAACCTGGGCCTTCTGGGAGCAATGGTACCTAACCTCTCTTTCTTGTTGTCTTCGTATGCCTGGAAATTACCTTCAAAGAAGATTACCTCCCCTTCATCTTCAAATGAAAGGATGTGTGTGGCGAGTTTATCGATAAACCATCGATCGTGAGAAATGACCAGAACACAGCCGGCAAAATTTTCGATAGCCTCTTCCAAAGCCCGTAAAGTATTGACATCGATGTCATTGGTAGGTTCGTCGAGTAGAATGACATTGCCACCTTCCTTTAGTGTAATAGCCAGGTGCAACCGGTTTCGTTCACCACCTGAGAGCACACCCACTTTCTTCTGTTGATCGGCACCATTAAAATTAAACCGGCTTAGATATGCGCGGGCGTTGATTTCCGTATCTCCGATTTTGATAAATTCATGACCCTGACTGACCACCTCATAAATTGTTTTGTCAGGTATCAGATCTTTGTGGCTCTGGTCAACATAAGCCAGTCTGACCGTGCTACCTACATTGATATTACCGGAATCCGGTCTTTCTTCACCCATGATCATTCGGAACAGGGTCGATTTACCCATACCATTTGGACCGATAATACCGACAATGGCATTTTTGGGAACACTTAAAGTCAGATTATCAATAAGCACCCGGTTGCCAAATCCCTTTTTCAAGTGGTCAAGGTCAATCACCTGATCTCCCAACCGGGGACCCGGAGGGATAAAGAGTTCGAGTTTAGCTTCTTTTTCTTTTACTTCCGTACTGGTCATTCGATCATAAGCAGTGAGACGGGCTTTACCTTTCGCCTGCCTCGCCTTGGGGGCGAGTCGTGACCATTCCAACTCGCGTTGCAGAGCTTTTTGCCGTTTACTTTCAGCTTTCTCTTCTGCAGCCAGTCTCCTTGATTTTTGCTCCAACCAAGAGCTGTAGTTGCCTTCCCAGGGAATGCCTTCACCACGGTCCAGCTCAAGAATCCAACCGGCTACATTGTCAAGAAAGTAACGATCATGGGTGACAGCGATCACTGTACCGGGGAAATTCTTTAAATATTGTTCCAACCAGTGAACACTCTCTGCATCCAGGTGATTGGTGGGCTCGTCCAGCAATAGGATATCGGGTTTACTCAACAATAAGCGACATAAAGCTACCCGGCGTCGTTCACCACCTGAAAGCACAGCAATTTTTGCATCATTGGGTGGGCAACGCAAAGATTCCATTGCGACTTCGAGGGTATGATCCAGGTCCCAGGCGTTGAGGTGATCCATCTTTTCGAGTAGTTCACCTTGTTTTTCAATAACCTTCATCATTTCGTCATCATCCATTGGCTCGGCAAGTTGATCGGATACCTTCTCGTAAGCTTTGACTACATCAGCAATGTGTTGCACCCCTTCAGCAACGGTTTCTTTGACAGTTTTACTCTCGTCGAGATCCGGTTCCTGGGCCAACAAGCCAATTTTATAGTCCTTATCAAAGGTGACTTTCCCAAGGTAGTTCTGATCCAGCCCAGCGATGATGCGCAACAAACTGGATTTTCCAGATCCGTTCAGACCCAGCACCCCAATTTTGGCTCCATAGAAAAAAGAAAGCCAGATATTTTTTAGAACCTGTTTATTGGGAGGGTAGATCTTGCTCACGCCCTCCATAGCAAAAATGACTTTATTGTCAGCCATGGATATCTATTTTTTGAAATTGGGTGCGAAGTTGGGAAAAAATCGTGAAAGCTTCCATCTGGTTTTAGACGATCAGAAATTTAGAAAACAACCACAGGATTATTATTGAAAAAATAAGTCTGCCCTTCTACACTTAAATTTGAAATGAAGTCAAGTTAAGAGCAATTCACGGTCTATCCTTCCTATCCAAACTTTTAAATGTATTTTGTTGTCACAGAAAATTATCATTCTAATGTGATCAAATATGACTACCAAATACCTTGTTTTACTGGTTGCCGGTTTGACAATGATCTCCTGCAATACGACCAACCAATCGACTGGGCCGGACGAGACTCCAGACGGGCACAACAGTAAAAATTCGCTCGATTGGACAGGTGTTTACCGGGGAGTGATTCCTTGTGCCGATTGTGAAGGTATTCAGACGGAGATCCGTTTGAATCAGGATATGACCTATACCGTTTCGACCAGATATCTGGGTAAAGATTCCAGCATTTTTTCGGCGAATGGATCTTTTGAATGGGATCAGTCCGGAAATAAAATAACCCTGGCAAATCTCGACAAGGATCTGATGACCAATAGATATCTGGTTGGGGAAAACCGATTATTTCAGCTAGACATGCAGGGTAATAAAATCGTAGGAGATCTAGCTGATCAATATATACTTGAAAAAGATCAAAACCAGATAACCGGGAAATACTGGAAGCTGATCGAACTGGATGGCCAGCCTATTGCCTTTTTCGATCACCAGCAGCGGGAAGCTTACCTGATACTTAAAGAGGAAGACAGCCGGGTGCAAGGCCATAGTAGTTGCAATTCCTTCAGTGGCACTTACGAACTTTCAGAAGGCAACCGGATCAGATTTTCTCCACTGGCCAGTACTAAAATGGCCTGTCCTGATATGATTACAGAATCCCGGTTATTTCAGATTCTTGAAATGACAGATAATTATAGTGTCAATGGAGATTTCCTTTTCCTGAATAAAGCGAAAATGAGTCCACTGGCAAAGTTTGAAGTAGTTTATTTCCGGTAATAAGTCCTAAAGAGTATACTTGTCGGTTTGTGGAGATATTGGATGAATTTCATCTCAGCAGTCCCTTTATAAGCATCTTCTCATTGAATCCCAGATTATTAGTGGATCTTATTCAGAAAATTCCCCAAAAGGAGATAATTTGTAATTTTCCTTTTTGAAATCCAAAAAAATTCTCTGGCAATGATCGACTACAACGATCTTAAGAATATTTGCACAACCCACAGCGACAACGCTGCGGATCTGATTGACCGGTTAGTATATTATGCTGCAGAACATGATCAGCTTGACAAAAAGTTAGATCGGCAATTGTCGAAGTATAAACACATCACCCGTAAGTTCGAAAAATCAGCAGTTCCACTCTATAAGACACAATATATCTCTCACCGTATTTTTAAGAAAGACGGACTGATCAAAAAGTATCTCAATCACAGCACTTTTAAAAACCTCAAAGAAACAGAACGTGGTTTTCTTGAGTACTGGGCAGGCCGTCCATGGAGATTTAGTTATAGCGTAATACAAAGCCAGCCGGCTAATATGTTTTTTGAGATGTACGATGTATTCACCGGAGATTCCTTTCTACTGTATTCTCCTGGTACCATGGATACACTCAAGCAACAGCACGTGATCCTATGGTTCAATCTCATTGCCTTCAATGGATCCTGTTGGCAGAGCTATGGTCCCATTTGTGGTTTCAGTGGGTTCGAGCCAGATGATATACACTTCTACACGTCGTTGCTTGAACCTAATAAATGGTCTTTGAGTAGCCTGGATATCATCACCAGCATCGAAAATAATCCGGTACCTTATTTTATGATTTGGTATGCTGCCCTTTTTCCACTGACTTTTAATAAAGAGCATCAGATTATCGGGATGACAGCCGAGTATGAATATGACGACTTTTCGATGGATAAGATGGAGGCGTATTTTGAAATTGATTCCGCAGGAAAGATTTACCGTCTCCGTCTCAAAGATTGGAACGAGGTGCCTCATTTTGCCAAAGCCTATTTTGATGAGAATAAAAAGATCCTCAAACTGTCAGCATTCACGGAGGCAGGATTTCTTCAGTTGATTAAAGTTTTGATTCATATCGGCTATGACCTTTCATACGATCCTGACTTCCGGATCAATCCTACCATGATAACAGCAGCTAAGGAGATTTTGAAAAAAGATTTTAAGCTGGATCCATATGATCACTTATTCCACAAAAAAATCTCCCAATCCGAGCAAAAATCACTCGATAAGCTCAATGGTCTCATGGGCTTGCTAGTGCCGGAAATCAACGCTGGCAGAGTACCAGATGTAGATTCTATGGCCAGGCAGGCGGG
>JBGTCB010000654.1:0-15068 GCA_041748995.1 Saprospiraceae bacterium
CCGTCTTTATTGCACTTCTGCCTTTCACAACAAAACTCTAATACATAATCCCGGTTTAATGTCATTACAACAGACTGTTCCTATGAAGAATTTTATTCTGATCGTGATGTTTGTTGCAGGATACTTCCCGGTACCTGCCCAAAATCTCATGACTCCTGAATTGCTCTGGCAATTAGGCAGAGTTGGTGCCCTGGGGATTTCCAAAGATGGAACTCAGATCATTTATCAGGTTAGCACACCTTCAGTTTTGGAGAACAAGAGTTCCATTCAATATTTTACTCTACCCCTGAAGGGAGGTGAGCCTCTGCAGATTGACAATGCTGACGAAAGGTTACTGGATCGTCATGTGTCTCCGGATGGTCAGTACCAGGTGATTGTCAGGGAAGTGAAAATTAAAAAGGTTTATGGAAAGGATTTTTATCCCGAACTGGATAAGTCTCAAGTGCAGATCTATGACGAACTGAATTATCGCCATTGGGACGAATGGGAAGATGGTGCTTATAATCATTTGATAATAAAAGACCTCTCGACGGAAGAGGAAACAGATATTATGAAGGATCTTCCTTTTGATTGTCCTCAAAAGCCATTTGGGGGAGAAGAGGATTATCTTTGGAGTCCTGACAGTAAATACCTGATCTATGTAACTAAACGTAAGTCCGGAACCGAATATACCCTGAGCACCGACACGGATATTTTGGCGTACGAAATTTCGACCGGGACTACAAAAAACCTTAGCGAGGGAATGGCAGGATACGATGTGAGTCCCGCCTATGGCCCAGATGGCACCTTAGCCTGGCTTACCATGCGACGGGACGGTTATGAATCAGATAAAAACGATATAGTCATCAGGACACCTGCCGGGTTGCATAACCTGACTGATCAATGGGATGGGACCGTCAATAGTTTCCGATGGGATGCTGATGGAGGCAGCATTTACTTTACTGCAGCTGTTGAAGGAACCGTACAACTATTTTCGGTAGATGTTGGTGCTAAAGAGGTAAAACAAGTAACGGAAGGGGACTTTGATATCACCGGATTGGTTGGGCAATCTGGTAAAACCATGATTGTCACCCGAACCGATATGAATCATGCTACCGAGATCTTTGCGGTCAATCTCGACAATGGTCTAATGACTCAAATGACTTTCGTCAATGATGAGATCTATCAGAATCTTCAACTTAGTAAAACGGAACGTCGGTATGTAACCACCACAGACAATAAAAAGATGTTAGTGTGGGTCATTTATCCACCAGGTTTTGACCCTGATAAGCAGTATCCCACACTGCTTTATTGTCAGGGTGGCCCACAGGTAGCACTGACTCAGTTTTATTCATTTCGGTGGAATTTTCAATTGATGGCAGCTAATGGTTATATCATTGTGGCACCCAATCGACGGGGTATGCCTGGTCATGGGATTGCCTGGAATGAGCAGATCAGTAAAGAACACGGAGGTCAGGTAATGGATGACTACCTATCGGCGATTGATGATATCTCACGGGAAAATTATGTCGACAAGAATCGCCTGGGATGTATAGGAGCTAGTTACGGAGGCTACTCAGTTTTCTTTTTGGCCGGCATCCACGAACGGAGGTTTAAGACATTCATATCCCATGATGGAATCTTTAATCTCAGGAGTATGTATGGCACAACAGAAGAACTCTTTTTTGTCAATTGGGATTTGGGAGGACCCTACTGGGAACCTGATAACGAATCTGCCGTCAAAACTTACCGGGACTTTGATCCGAGTAACCTGGTGGCAAAATGGGATACTCCGATTCTGATTTTTCAGGGAGGACGGGATTTCCGGGTACCGATCGGACAGGGCTTGGAGGCATTTCAGGCAGCTCAGCTGCGTGGTATCAAAAGTAAACTCGTGTATTTACCGGAAGAAAATCATTGGGTTCTCCATGCGCAAAATGCAATAGTCTGGCAACGTGAGTTTTTTAAATGGTTAGGTGATACCCTTTAAGCTTAGGTCGTATCACCTGGAACTATATTGATCTTGCCAAAAATTGAGTAAGCAAAATGAAAGTATTTTCTGCTGTTTTGTTCAATGTCAACTGACTTATTTTGAGAATGCTCACCTATGAATAAGTTATTCGAAAAAATAAAATGCAAATTGGGAGATCAGGATATATTTTCCAGGTTGACTAATCAATTGTCTTTTTCGGAATTTAATTCCTTGTTATTAGAATTTTTTCGTGCCCGGACTAAAGAGATTGATGCAGCTAAAGTACTCCGGGATTTCGAAAGAAATCGATTTGTAAAACCGGCTCAGATGGATGCAATTTCCATGAAGGAACTGGAACTCAGTTGCTTAAAAAAAGCAAATCATCATGGATTTGAACCCGTGATTTTATCTCCTGTAACTCCCCTGGGTACCTGTTCAGCTATGGCGTATGTCGATCAGAATAATGTATTGACTGCCCTTAGAGGAACCGAGGTAGTAGCGGATGTTACGAATGTTATGGCTTTGATATTGGCTGAAAGATTCAGACAGCAGCAGGATCCAAATACTGTAATCCGGCTTTCATCGGTACACCGGCATATACGATGTCAAGATTTTAAGAATCCCAACTACTCCGCTCATTTTTCCGTGTGTTGCATGGTCAGCAGTGGTCTGGATAGGGGCAACTATGATTTTGAAATCGATGAGATCAATAAACATATCCGCATTCTCCTGGATCTTTTAGCAGATTTTGATAAAAAGTATAAAAAGTATTTATCCATTAAATTTTATTTGAAAAAGAATGCCCTGCTATTCAGAGAAAAGCTGATAAATACCAGAGAAGTTATTTGGAGGGATCTTCCCTGCGAGTTTGTCGATGATTTTGCCAGTGATTATTATCATCTGGTTCAGTTTAAAATCTTCTATCACTCTCAGAATTTGACACTCGATATTGCGGATGGCGGTCTGGTTGACTGGACCAGGAGAATCTTATCGAACAATAAGCACCGGATGTGCATCAGTGCGTTGGGACTTGAACTGTTTTATAAAATCAGGAGCGGAGTAATTAACTAAATAGTTGTTTTTGAGTCTGAAAGTGAACTGATTAATTTAAAAACGAGGAGATCTATGCCGGTTATAGAAACCAGAGATTTATCAAAACAATATAAAAGGACGCTGGCTGTCGATGGTCTCTCCCTCCAAATTGAGGAAGGAACAATTTATGGTTTTCTTGGTCTGAACGGTGCGGGCAAAACGACAACGATGCGTATGCTGTTGGGCATGATCAAACCAACTAGCGGTATAGTCCGGATTTTCGGTAGGGATTGTCAGACGGATCATTCGATCTGGAGTCAGGTGGGATATATGGTCGAATCACCTCATGCATATCCCGAGTTAACCGTTGAGGAAAATCTTAATTTATTTTATGCCTACCATGGTCTTAAGGATAAAAATGCAGTGTCTGACATTATTAGACTTTTAAAACTGGACAGGTATCAGCATGTGAAAGCGAGATACCTTTCACTGGGCAATCTACAGCGACTAGGGCTGGCTAAAGCATTAATGCATAAACCAAAAGTGCTGATTCTCGATGAACCCATCAACGGACTGGATCCAGCGGGTATCGTAGAAATCCGTAAGCTTTTAAGTAGAATGGCGAAGGAGGGTACCACGATTTTGATGTCGAGTCATTTGCTGACAGAGATTGCCAGAATTGCTGATATCATAGGTATTATTCACCATGGTGTTTTAATAAGTGAAATAAAATCAGAGTTACTTCATTTGCAATTGCAGCGAAAATTGATCATCGGGACGGATGATCCTGAAAAAACAAAGGTAGTTTTGGAAAGATTAAATACCACGCCAGTGAGGAAAGATCCGGGTGAATGGGAAATCACAGTGGACAGTACAAGTTTACCAAATGAAATCATTGCTTCCGCTCTGGTAAATGAGGGTATTGGTCTAAGAAAACTGAATCCATTGGAAGAGGATCTGGAAGGTTTTTTTCTGCGAATTATTCACGGGAAAGATCAATGAGTCAGCTTGCAAAATCAGTATGGGTGGAATGGTATAAGGTGAAAAAATCTTCCATTGCCTGGGTAACGATCATTGCTTTTGCTCTTGGACCGATAATGGGAGGCCTTATTATGTTTATGCTCGGACATTCAGATCAGGCATTGGAGGGGAGCGTGTTAATGGAAAAAGCTAAAATGATGTCATTTGAAGTTAACTGGCCTTCATATCTTTCACTTCTCAGCCAGGTGGTTGGAGTTGGAGGTGTATTGGTTTTTGGCTTTATCGCTAGTTGGATATTCGGCAGGGAATATTCGGATAAAACAGTCAACGATTTGTTGGCACTTCCTACATCACGCAGTAAGATTCTCAACGCGAAGTTTCTTTTATATGTTTTTTGGTGTCTCACCCTGGTGATCATCAATTTTATTTTGGGAATATTTGTAGGAAAAATAGTGGGACTGGGTGCTTTGCAAATGACAGAGAATGACGCAATTACTTATTTAATAACTACATTTCTGGTCATCCTGCTTGGTACACCTATCTCTTTCTTTGCTTTGTGGGGACAGGGTTATTTGGCTCCACTGGGCTTTGTTACTCTGACGCTTGTTTTTTCGCAGATTATCGGAGCGATCGGCTATGGTCATTATTTTCCCTGGGCATTGCCTGGTTTATACAGTGGCACAGCCGGACTATACAAAGAAGCCATTGATGGTTGGAGTTATTTTATTCTGGCTGTAGTCACCATAACTGGATTTGCGTTGTCTCACTTTTGGTGGAATAAAGCCGATCAACATTAACTGTGGTCATTCTGCCCCAATAATTCCTGATCAATTTCAGTAAACACCCAGACAATTTGTTATCTTTCAGCAATTAATCAAGGGCACCTATATTTACCTCTGAATAAGTAAATAAATTTTCGAAGAAAAATGTTTTTACCATGGACAAGGTTGAAAGATGTGCCCTCATAAAATAACGCCGCTGTTAAGTGTGAAAATTTACCTGGCAACTCTGCCGGGAAGGGATTAAATAAGATTCCCGGAATTACAATCCGGCTATCTTATCGGTGATGGTATCAACCATCCTGTACTATTTTTTTATTTCCTGAATAAAATTTTTAATTATCATGATTAACCATAATAATTGGTATCTGCATTTCTTTGATGGATTAGCACTTGATCTGTGGAAGCGCGCCATTACATCTGAATACACTGAAAGAGAAATTGAATTCCTCCAAAAGATCGTCTCATTTCCGCACAATGGGTACATTTTGGATATGCCCTGTGGTTTTGGGCGGCATGCCCTATTGCTGGCTGCTCAGGGATTTAAGGTGACGGGTGTTGACCTCGCAGTTGAATATATTTTCAGCCTGGAGAGTGAAGCCAGACAACAAAACTTACCGGTTACAGCGGTCCGGCTTGATATGTTGGAGTTTAAATCATCGGAGACTTTTGACATTGTGCTATGTCTGGGCAATAGTTTTAACTATTTTTCTTACGACAAGATGAAACGCTTTATAGCAGTGGTTGCAACTGCTTTGAAACAAGGAGGTAAAGTAGTGGTTAACACCGGGTCTTTGGCTGAGAGTGTGATGGTCCATGGAAAGGAACAAAACTGGATGCAGCTGGGAGACATGCTTTTTCTGATGGCACATGAGTATGATTGCATGCGTGGTTTTTTGAAGACCGACATGCAATTTATCATGGATGGAAGGACAGAAAGGAAGACTGCCTATCATTTTACGTATACGCTTGCAGAGATCGCCAGATTATTTCAATCCGAAAACCTGGAGATAAAAGCAGTCTATGCGGATTTTGAAGGCAATCTTTTTAAACGGGGAGATGATCAGGCTTATATTCTGGCGGAAAAATTGTAGAAATTCGCGATGGTGTATGTGTGACTTGAAAATATGATATCATAATAAAATCATGCATACACCATCTTAGATTTCTTTATGCTTCAAATTATTTGGGATTCTTTGTCATTTACCGCATTATTTATTTTTGAAAGGGCAGATAGATATGATAGTTCAGCCACAATATCTGGGAAGAATCGGATTATTTTCAGACCTAGGACAGCGTCATTGAATCACTATTGAAGCAATGAGCTCGTTCAATAAAGTTTCATAAATGACCGAACAGTTAGAAAGTAATAGAGGTGCCCATAGTGTAATTGTTTAAATTGAGAGACAAAATAGACAAAATAATTGAAGATGGACCTTATACTTAGACTTATTGTCTCGCTCATTATTTTCTTGTATTTCTATTTTTTGTGGTTCGAAATGTTCGCATGGGAAACCAGGGGTAGGAAGATCTTTAAGAGTCTTCCGGCTGAACTGTTTGCACAGACAAAAGTCCTGGCTGCAAATCAGGGTTTATATAATGGCTTTTTGGGAGCCGGGCTGATTTGGTCCTTATTGATATTCGACCAGGTTTGGCAAATGAAGGTAATGACATTCTTTCTGAGATGCGTAGCCATAGCCGGACTATATGGATCCTTGACGGCTGACAAAAAAATCTTCTTTGTTCAGGCCCTTCCTGCCATAGTGGCATTAATTTTAATACTATTATTATAAGTCTTCTGATGGAGAAATGGCGATTAGGAGGCTGTTGAAATACCCAATTTGCGCTGATATTTATGCAATCATTTTCTTTTGTTAAAAGACTGCAGCCGTTCTCGTCGTTTCTAATTTTGTTGATCCTCAGTCAGTTACGACCCGGTAGCTTCCTTCGTCTCGCCGCGTCAGAAAGCGACGATTTACGTCTTCAGCATCAACCTGAGTATTTCAACAGCCTCCTAGAGCTTCAAAGGATGAATTCTCTGGTTGATCGGTATAAAATCAGGTAGATACTGTTAAAGAATATGAATTTGTATCATTGAATTTGGAAATTGACCATTTTGCTACTACTTTAGGCATTTCGGGACCCGGATAAATTTAGCGTGATGGAGATTTCTAAAATAAGCCTGTTTAAAAATGAGTAAATACGGTAAGCGATAAGATGAAAGCAGAATTTAGTCATTCGGTAATTATCTCATTTAACTATGGTATCGATTCACTGGACCCTATACACCAGTTAGGTGACCGGCTAAGTTATTTGCTGGATCAATGGGGGGAGGGATTTTATGATGGCCATGAACTGACTATGGACGATGCACATGGCAGTGTTTTCCTTTATGGCAAAAATGCAGAAGAACTTTACAAATTGGTCGAGCCTACTTTGTTTGATATAGACTGGATGGAAGGAGCACTTATAAGTCTCCACTTTGGGCGGTTAGATCGAAATGCTAAATCAATTGAATTTACTCTGGAAAGAATTTGATTTTCCAGGGTGCAATAATTTCCAGGCTTTAAGGATTTCTTTTCTTCTCCCATTGCCATGCACTGGAGATAATTTCTTCAAGACTACGTTTGGGTGTCCATCCCAGTAATTTTTGCGCTTTGGAATAGTCGGCATAAACAGCGATGGTATCTCCCGGTCGTCGATCCGAAATTTCGTAATTCAATTTCATTTGGGAAACTTTTTCAAAAGAATGAACAACTTCCAGAACAGTACTACCCGTGCCGGAACCGAGATTAATAATGGTACATGGACTTTCATTTCTGTGACTACTTAGAAAATCCATTGCTTTTGTATGGGCATCGGCTAAATCCATCACATGAATATAATCCCGCACACAGGTACCATCCCGTGTAGGATAGTCGGTGCCAAAAATGGACAATTTATGTCGTTTACCGATCGCAGTTTCAGTTATGATGGGTATCAGGTTATTGGCGATATTATGGGGAGATTCACCAATCAGGTTGCTGCTGTGAGCTCCTGCTGGATTGAAGTATCTTAGAATGACAACATTTTGCCGGGGATTGACTCTCTGGAAATCAAATATTATCTCCTCACAAATTTGCTTCGTTCGGGCATACGGTGATTCGGCAGCCTGCAAAGGTGTCTCTTCTGTGACCGGTAGTTTAGATGCATTACCATAAACGGAACATGAACTGGAGAAGATCAGGTGGAAGACCGAATATTTTTCTTGGCAGTACAGGAGGTTGATCAGTCCCAGGAGATTATTTTCATAATAAAGAAGTGGATCCTTCACTGAATCTCCCACACTTTTGAGAGCAGCGAAGTGAATGATCGACGTAATATCATTTTCCTCAAAAATCTTTTCCAAGTAATTGCGATCACGAAGATCCACAGGATATTGAGGCACGCTGTGGCCGGTGACTTGCCGGATTTGTTCATAGGTCTCCGGAGTACTGTTAATAAAATTGTCTACGCTGATTACTTCATGACCGTTATCGATAAGATCGATTATGGTATGACTACCAATATAACCAGCTCCCCCGGTCACCAGGATTTTTGCCATGCATTACTAATTTGAATCGTCTTCAGGTATAATCTTGCTTATAACCGTTGTAATAATATTGAAGATTCGCTGGTGAATAGCACAAATATACAAAAGCCAGCCCACTTTTGATGTTGATAATTTCTATTTGAATCTGAATTGCTATATACAAATGCTGTGATAATCTTAATTTGGCAGCGTTTATTTTTCACAACACTAAATGCTATCATATTTTGACACTAACCAGATTTAAAGACCCTTTGTATGCGATCGTCCGCGAAGCCGGAGAGGCTATTCTCCAGATTTACAGTGATCCAGCTCTGTTTGACGTAGATTATAAATCTGATAAATCACCTCTGACCGCTGCAGATAGTGCATCCAATGAAATTATTCTAAAAGGTCTTACCAGCTTGTCTGAAGACTTCCCTATCATCTCAGAAGAAAGCAAAACATTACCCTACGAGGAGCGCCGCACATATGACTACTGCTGGCTGGTTGATCCGCTCGATGGTACAAAAGAATTTATCAAACGCAATGATGAGTTTACGATCAATATTGCTTTGGTTAGGGCAGGGAAGCCGGTAGTGGGTATTCTTTATATCCCGGTTACCGGAGCTTGCTTTTTTGGAGCAAAAGGAGAAGGGGCTTACCGGATCGATGGTGAAACGGAAGTGCGACTGCAATGCAGACCATTCGAGATCGGTCAGTCTGGATTGAGGGTGCTTTGTTCCCGGTCTCATTTAAGTGCAGCCACTCAGGAATATGTGGACAAGCTCGATAATCCGGTGCTGGTGCCTCAAGGTTCAGCCCTGAAATTTACAGTGATGGCAGAGGGGAAAGGGGATGTATATCCCCGCATTGGACCTACTATGGAGTGGGATACTGCGGCTGCTCATATCCTGCTGGAAGAGGCCGGTGGGGGCATCGTTGAATTTGCGACAGGGCGTCCTCTGGTTTATAATAAACCTTCATTGCTAAATCCGGATTTTGTTGCGTTCGGCAAAGGAAATATCTGAAATCGAAATTTGGATCCGGAGATTCATAGGGAGTCGCCGCCATCAAGATGATAGGAGCCTGGCAGTAGGTAATCCGAAACAATGGACTGCATGTGAGACCTGGAGCTCTTTCCAGGATCCGGGTTGTCTCCTGTATCCTTTCGAGCATTGGTTCAGTGGTTGGTTAATTATGTTTTTCGACTTCAGGCCCGGGGTATGGTTAATCTCCATGAACCAATAGCTCGAAGGTGTTCATTCTTCCTTTTTGGGTATGGGATCATAGCCATGACCACCCCAGGGATGGCAACGGGATATCCGCTTTAATCCTAGCCAGGTACCTTTAAAGATTCCCCATTCTTCGATCGCTTCGACCATGTAATTCGAACAACTGGGAGTAAAACGGCAGACAGATCCCAGCAATGGGGAGATCAACCACTGATACAGTCTGATGGGGAGGATGTAGATTTTTCTTAACCACATCATAATAAAACACCTTTAAAGGTTGATGGTTGCCTGTTGTCTTTTTAAATCAAAAAGCAAGAACTCTTTTTTTCGGGTCGACCGGAATGCCACAATATTTTTCTGATCGTCATAGATTTCGACAAGTAGACGGTTTTCGAGTTTGATTACCTGAGGATCAGGAATGTTTTCCCCCTCCAGATAACACCAGATGGCGATTAGGTCATCACTATTTTCTTTACCCAGGAAATTGAAGTTGATTTTTTGTCCATTGACCTCAACGGAAAAGTGCTTTTTGAGGTAAGCTGCTATCAGGGAATCTGCATGGCTTACTTCTTTTGATGTTGAAATGAAGGGATTGTCCATTCCCTGGTTTTGAATGGCTAGCTCAAGATCATCAATGAAAAGATGGAGGCTGATCTCCAACGTGTGATTGTCTTCATTGTAGTGGATATCGGACTTGCTAAGGTGGAACTCATGCATAGTATCGGAGCCCGATCCGGAGCTCAAAAAGATCCACGCAATTGTTAGGAGCAATGACATCATTGAATAATCATATAACCCTCGGTAGTTTCAAACAATTCCAGTTCCGGCTGAATGAAAATAAAAATGCCATGAATATCGTGTACTCATGGCACTCCCTTAAAAAATTTCTATTTAATAGCGGTAGTAATCCGGTTTATATGGTCCCTTGGTATCTACGCCGATATAATTAGCTTGTTCAATGGACAACTCTTCCAACTCGACACCGATTTTCGCCAAATGCAATCTGGCAACTTCTTCATCAAGATGCTTGGGTAACATATACACCTGATTGTCATATTGATCCGTATTTTGCCATAATTCCAGTTGAGCTAAAACCTGATTGGTAAACGAATTAGACATGACAAACGATGGATGACCGGTTGCACAACCGAGGTTAACCAGGCGTCCTTCCGCCAGGAGAATTATGTCTTTACCCTGGTGGGTATATTTATCCACCTGAGGCTTAATCTCAATTTTCTGTGCGTTTTGGTTTAGCCAGGCAACATCGATTTCATTATCGAAATGGCCGATGTTGCAAACAATTGCTTTGTCTTTCATATCCTTGAAATGCTCAGGTCGGACAACATCTTTGTTGCCGGTTGCAGTCACTACAATATTGGCTTCTTTTACCGCATCACCCATTTTTTTCACTTCGAATCCATCCATTGCCGCCTGTAAAGCACAAATCGGATCAATTTCGGTAATAATCACCCTGCAGCCTGCACCCTTTAATGAAGCAGCTGATCCCTTACCAACATCTCCATACCCGGCTACTACGGCAACCTTTCCAGCCATCATTATGTCCGTTGCTCGTCTTATAGCATCGACCAATGATTCTTTACAGCCGTATTTATTGTCAAATTTCGATTTGGTAACCGAATCATTGATATTGATAGCCGGTAGGGGGAGGGTTCCCTTCTTAACTCTCTCATAAAGCCTGTGTACTCCGGTGGTTGTCTCTTCACTGATTCCACGAATACCGGATATCAGTTCAGGATAACGATCTAAAACCATGTTAGTGAGATCACCACCGTCATCCAATATCATATTTAGAGGTTGGCCATCTTCGAAAGCAAAAAGTGTTTGTTCGATGCACCAATCGAATTCTTCTTCGTTCATTCCTTTCCAGGCAAAAACAGGAATACCGGCTTTTGCTATGGCCGCTGCAGCATGGTCCTGGGTCGAAAAGATATTACATGAGGACCAACTGACTTCCGCACCTAATTCAATTAGGGTCTCAATTAGAACGGCAGTTTGGATCGTCATATGCAGACATCCTGCTATTCGGGCACCGGATAGGGGTTTGCTGGTGCTGTATTTCTGGCGAAGGGCCATCAACCCGGGCATTTCTGCCTCAGCAAGTTCGATTTCAAGTCGTCCCCATGCTGCCAGAGTGATGTCTTTTACCTTGTAGGTTAATTTATCGGTGGTTGAACTCATTCTTTGATGTTTATTTTTTTTAAAATGCGAGTGCAAAGGTAGAAAAAGTACGCGTTACATGCATGTATTGTATCTCTTTCAGAAGCATATTTAGCCTTTACGAACGTAAAAATATCCTTTTTGTTCACCGACATGTGTGCGATATGCTTAAGGACGATGAATCGACACCATAAAGTATTGAATTGAAGTTTTTTGTCGCATATCCATGATAAATGCGCATTGTGGAATACCTTGGGATTTAGGAATCTACCAATCTGTTTACAGGTATATTATAGATTTATATATATCGATAGTTATCCATTTCTAGCTTATGTACTACGTGTTGCCGTTGCACCTGGGATTTAATGATTTGTATTTAAATTGTTTTTTTTTAACTATGTAAATACATGATTTACAATTAATTATTCATTATGGATTATGTAGTATGTCCCTTTTTTTAATATGAAATATTCATATCTTGTCGCTCAATCGCAAGAACTTTCTAAGGACATAATCAAGAAAACTCACCTAAGACACCTTCTCTACCTTGTGGATGCCTGGGCGTTTATAGCCCTTTACATGTAGGCCATCTCCTGAGATAGAATGGATCTTAGTCATAAAATCCGGAATTATTTAGAGCGAAGAATCGCTTGCAAATTGAACTTATGCCATTGTCAATCCGTAAGAAATATTCGACAGGGCTATGCCTTGCATTTCGCATTCTATTGCACGCTCTGATAAGAGATTTGCTTGAAATGCGTGACAAAATTAAGTGGGTCAGACCCATTCTAATGATCCTCCTTTTTCAACTCGGCACAAGGGTCTCGGCCCAAACAATTACCCTTACTTCTCAGGAAGTCATGTGGGTAGACGCAAACAATTGCAGCGCTTCAGGACCACGGGGTGCCTGGCTCTCATTTATTATTACCAACACCACCTTAAGTCCTTTGACAAATGTAGTAATCACATTCGCTGGATTTACCGGAGCCAATCCAACCTATTTTGTAGCACCTTCTGATGTTACCAGGTCGTTTCCATTACTTGCTGTAAATGAGTCAGTTCCAGTCTATTATTATGTCGATTATTCGGATGTTTGTAATCATCCACAAGGTGGAGGGTGTTCTTTTAGCGGGTATTCAGCCAACTACACACTGACTGTCAGTTCGACCGGAAATCCAAATGTGGTGCGAAACGGGGTCGTTTCGTCAGATTGTCTGCTTACAGCAGCAGCAGCAGGTATCGCCCAATCGTCCGTACTTGGCCCGGGTGCCGTTGTGGGCCAAATAATAACTCAAAGCGTCACCTATAGTTTTGGAAATAACTCGGATATATTTTTCCAACCGGCGGCAGAGAAAAGTTTTCAAGATAATTGTCTTCGACTAGTGGGGTCACAGATTACGGCGGTAACTGGTACATCTGATCCAGCACTCGTGGGTCAGAAAGATCGACTTCATTTTCCACTTGCATCCGTAGGTGGCGGTGGCGGTACGATTACCGTAGTGTACGCATGGCGCATTTTATGTAATAACACCATTCAAATTGCTAGTCCCTGGGCAGCTGCAAAGAGTGGTCAAAAATACAAATATCAAGCCCTGGGCAGTGTGACCACTATCCCGGCAGCTACCCAAGCCATCAGTCTTTCTAAGACCGCCAATCCAAACTACCTGGCCATGCCAACCTCCGATGGAGGTTTTGGTTCAGGAATCGTGGAATGGACCGTCAACCTAACCAATAACAGTGCTATCGAAGTTCTAGTAGATAAAATAAATGACGTTTTGCCCGCCTGTATGACCCTTTCGTCTCCTATCGCCCCAAGTAGCGGAGTCACCGCATTAAATTCAGCAACGGTTCCAATGACTGGGGCTACTGGTTCGGTCTCGTGGGTGGGGAATAAAACAGGAGGAATCAGCAATTACCAATATAAGGTACCAGGAAATTCCATATTAAAACTGGTGTATCGCACCACCGTATCAGGTTGCACATTCCCAGCCAGTTACATGAACTCAGCCACGGTTAATATTGGAACAACTACTGTTGGTCCGTCAAGTGCCATTTTGAGCATAGGGCAGGTTTTGGCCGATTTGGTAGTCACTAAAACAGACGGGGTGACGAGTGTGAATGCTGGCAGTTCTACAACCTACGCTGTGACATTAACCAATAATGGACCCAGTGCGGCAAATCTATCAACGATTAGCGACCCTGCGGTGGCAGGATTGACAAAAACATCTCTCGGTACCTGTACTGCAACAGGCGGAGCTGTTTGTCCCACTGTAGGTGCACTGCCAGGTCAATTAAGCATTCCAAATCTGGAATCGGGAACTGTAATAGTACCTATTTTGCCAGTTGGTGGAAATATTAGCTTTACAATTGCAGCAACAGTCACGGCTACAAGTGGCACGGTGACCAATACTTTTACCGCGACACCTCCAACTGGCATTATAGATGTTACCCCGGCGACTGCGAGTGATGTAAATACCGTCTGTCCAACGATTACGCTAAGTGCCAATCCGGTCGTATGTATGGGAACCACCAGTGCAAATCTTCCGTATACTGCGACTACGGGCAGTCCGGATCTATATAGCATCGATTACAATGCAACAGCGGAAGCAGCTGGATTTATGGATGTTGTGAATGCCAGTTTACCTGCCACTCCCATCGTTTTGGTGGTGCCCGGGACAGCAGCAGCAGCAACTTATAATGCGACATTAACAGTACGTAGGGGTATAACTGGTTGTGAGAGTAGTCAAGCAGCGATTTCTGTGACTGTCAATGCCTTGCCCACGATTTTCAGTGTAACCGGAGGCGGCTCGTACTGTACAGGGGGAAGTGGAGTTGCGGTGGGACTGAGTGGCTCGCAGAGTGGAGTAAACTATCAGCTAAAAATAGGAGGAGTGAATACAGGAAGCCCAGTTGTGGGCACTGGCTCAGCGATCTCCTTTGGCAACCAAACGGTGGCCGGCACGTATACGGTGATGGGGGCCAATGCCACTACGATGTGTATGAATACGATGACTGGCAGCGTGACAGTGACGGTCAATGCCTTACCGACGATTTTCAGTGTTACTGGTGGTGGTTCGTACTGTTCAGGAGGAACTGGAGTTGCTGTGGGCTTGAGTGGCTCACAGAGTGGGGTAAACTATCAGCTAAAAATAGGAGGAGTGAATACGGGTAGCCCGGTGGCAGGCACCGGATCGGCGATCTCCTTTGGCAACCAAACGGTAGCCGGCACTTATACGGTGATGGGGACCAATGCCACTACGATGTGTATGAATACGATGACTGGCAGCGTGACAGTGACGGTCAATGCCTTACCGACGATTTTCAGTGTTACTGGTGGTGGTTCGTACTGTTCAGGAGGAACTGGA
>JBGTCB010000655.1:0-2758 GCA_041748995.1 Saprospiraceae bacterium
CTCAAGGGTTCGAAATTCCATCCTTTCCGGATCAGAAAATTCAATGGAAATTTCCGGAAATTAAAAAGCCGCAAAGACTTAATGACCTGGCTTTTTATTCGATATTAGAATTAGCTTCATTGATTAAAACCAGGCAGATCACTTCTGTCGAGATCACTCAATTTTTTATCGATCGATTAAAAAAATATGGTGATACCCTCGAGTGCGTAGTTACTTTGACGGAAAATCTGGCTTTAAATCAGGCAAAGGCGGCCGATTCATTATTGGAGGCCGGATTATATTTAGGACCTCTGCATGGAATACCTTATGGAGCAAAAGACCTTTTGTCAGTACCAGAATATCCAACCACCTGGGGTGCTATGCCTTATAAAAATCAATTGATCAATGAGACCAGTGACGTGATATTGAAATTGCATGCCCAGGGTGCAGTTTTAGTTGCCAAACTGACCTTAGGTGCTTTGGCAATGGGTGATGTCTGGTACGGAGGTATCACCAAAAACCCATGGAACATCGAACAGGGATCCAGTGGTTCTTCTGCCGGATCAGCGAGTGCAACCGTTGCCGGTCTGGTACCATTTGCTATAGGTACAGAAACCCGGGGTTCAATTGTTTCACCTGCCACGCGCTGTGGAGCTTCGGGATTGAGACCTACTTATGGCCGGGTATCCCGTGTCGGAGCAATGGCTCTTAGCTGGAGCATGGATAAAATTGGCCCGATCTGCCGTAGTGCTGAGGACTGCGCCATAGTACTGGATGCAATCAGAGGTAGTGGCCGGGACTACAGTGCCGTCGATGCACCTTTTAATTATGACCCTGATTTTGACGTAAAGAAACTTAAGGTGGGTTATTTTGAGAACTTATTTGATTCAGAACCTACCCGCGTTTTTGACAATCAGATACTGGAGGATTTGAAAAAAATTGGAGTTAACCCAATAGCCCTGGAGTACAAAGTCAGCATGCCTGTTTCTGCTATGGGGTATATCCTCACTACTGAGGCTGCTGCTGCGTTTGACGAACTTACCCGCTCAGGTGAGGATGACCTTTTAGTGAGACAACTGGATTCCGCCTGGCCTAACATTTTCCGGGCAGCCCGTTACGTACCGGCAGTAGAATATATTCAGGCTAACCGGTTACGTACGTTGCTTATTGAGGAATTTCATGAACTTATCCGGGATTATGATGTGATTATCACTCCGACTTTTTCCGGTTCTCAACTTCTAACCACCAACCTTACCGGTCAGCCTGTACTCTGCATTCCCCATGGTTTTGCGGAAGATGGAACCCCTTACAGCATAACTTTCCTAGGTAATTTATTTGATGAACACAAGATCCTGATGTTGGCTCAGGCCTATCAAAAAGCAACCCCACACGAGGATCACCATCCACCCATGTTTAGAGATTAATGACTCACAACAATCTTTTGCCAGAAAATCTCCTTGCCTGCCTGAATCCGGCCAAGATAGGTTCCCGCCGGTAAATGTTGAACAGATAGGGTATTGTGGACACTGAGGATCGTATTGGTAACAACCTGTCCCAAAGCATCAAATATTTGAACCATCACATCACCGCTAACTTCAAGGTTCAGCCGGATCTGATCAGAGGCGGGGTTGGGTAAAAGTGCAAAAGGTGCTTCCTGATAGTAATCGCGGGTGGGAACGGCTCCACCTTCAAACTCAATCTCATCCACCACAAAATAGGAAGTGTCCGAGGGATTCTGCTCATCTTTAATAGTAAGAATCAGGATAGTCACGCTGTCGGGAATCTCATCGGAGTTGTAAATGAAATCAGCCGAAAAAGCGGAGAAGTCGGCGGCATCGCGACTGATATCATCCGGCGATCCGACAATGGTAAAAGATGCATATCCAATGCTGGCGGAAGTGTCTAGCAGGCCATCATTGTGCAGAATGGCTCCTATCACGAGGGTATCAAACCCGGTACCTTCATATTTGAAATAACCGTTCAGTTTTTCCGGCCGGCCACCGCAGGGTTTCAATTGAATCAGATCAGCAGCCAATAACAATGAATCCCCGCTCAGACGGGCCGCCGATCCGGTGCCATTGGCGCCTGGCATATACTGCAGAACTCCATCAAATACCGGAATATCCAGGGTATCCCGATCCAGATACTCACCGAAAAAATTGGATAAAGCCAGGTCGAGTAATCGAACAATTGAGTACCATTCAGTTGGGAATATTACCGGATATTTCAGTTGAAGTCCTAATTCATACTCAAACGTATCTGTATAGTCAGTCCAACTTTCGAAATCACCATTGACGGTTTGACATTGAGCTTTAGACTCATTACTTAGAACAACACAAATAAATAGTAAGGGTAGAATTGCCTTCATCATCAATTACATTTTAAACAAAAGTAGAAAAAATAACCTCAGATGAAATTTCCTTAACATATGTGAATTTAACAGACTCATAACCCTCCCCGGCAATTGTCCATTTATCCTGAAACAAAAATCGCGTTTAAATCATTTAATAATTCAATGAGAATATACCATAAGAAATGGAAGACCATTGTGCCCGGTGAAATGGACGAAGTCTGGGGGTTCTTTTGTGACCCGGCTAATCTGCAACGGATAACTCCCGGCTATATGAAATTTGAAATACAATCTGATACAAACGGTATCAAAATGTACCCGGGAATGCTCATCCTGTACAAGGTATCACCGCTCGCCAATATTCCTCTGGATTGGGCCACTGAGATCATTTCAATACAGCCTCACGAGTACTTCATCGATGTGCAACGA
>JBGTCB010000656.1:0-7891 GCA_041748995.1 Saprospiraceae bacterium
GCCAAAGGAAATACGTACAATATTTCACAGATTGAATCTGGTCAAGGGAGAAATTTTCCACTTATCCATCGATTTATTATGGGATTAAAATCCTGGTTAAGGGGGATCCATCATCGGGTTCAATATCTCCAGGCTTATTTACATGAGTATTCCTATCGATTCAACATTCAACTTTTTAAGAATATCTTGTTCCATAAATTAAACAAAAGAGTCATGGCTCATCAACCCTGTACCATCCCGAATCTAAAGCTTGCTACTTAAATGAATTATTCAATAAATAAATTTTCGAAGAAAATTGTTTTTACCATGAACGGGGTTAATAGACGTGCCCTCAATATTATTTCATGATTGCTTATCCTGATTTATGATGAAAAGCTCTACGATCTTTCTTTTGCTTGGTTCTGCTTTGCTCACGCTGCCTTCTTTTGCCCAGCGAAGCAGGCAAATCAACCCAAATTTTAAACCTTCGGAGATGAATAAAATGCCGGTGGTTTTGATTGATCTCCTTGAGAAATCATACCCGAAGGCTCACCTGCAAAAAGTATCCAGTTCCTCTATAACTGTTATCAAGAAGACCATTCACGAATACACCCTGGTGCCGATGTATTTTAGTGGTGAGATTGCCCTTGATCAAATAGAATCCATTACATTGATTTCTGGAAAAAAAAGGTTGCGAACAAATCTCCTGGGTGCTGCCATAGGTGGTGCAACCGGTTATTTGATTGGGAGGAAATTGCGGCCAGCTCAATTGAGGCAGAATAACATAGAATTATTAAATCAGCGCCCGCTCAATGGTTTTATCGAGCCAATTTTGGGTGGTATCATCGGACTGGGTATCGGTACTGTAGTAGGAGATCTTTTTACGCCAATACATATCGACAATGTAAGGGGGAATCCAAAAAAGGCAATCAGCACCTTGAAAGAATATGCCCCTTCCCGCAGATCAAAGAAAAGCAGGAGATAGTGTGTGAATGACTATTGGTCTTTGTTAGCCAGTTTCCAAAGAGCCTCTGGGCATCCGTAGGTTCTTACCAAAGAGAAGTTAACCCGAAGTCAAATGCCGGATAACTTCAACAGGTTGCTTAATCTCGTCTTCCGTGTTGTAGTAATGCGGTGCAAACCGTACTATCCAGTCGACTCCCTTTTCTTCAAAATCAATCAGGGCATTTAGTTTGTTACCAAAGGAACAATTGATTTTTTCCCGCTTCAGTGCGGTCTTTAATATATCTGGTTCGATGAGTGTGGAGTGGGCAGTAACAATGGCTCCCTGGATTGTTCCCCGGTCCAAAACGGAAATACCCGGAATTGTCCGGAGTTGTCTCCTCAACTCTGCAGCCAGATGGGATGATCGCTTTTCAATCACCGGCATCGTGATTTCCTGAGCATATTTTAATGCTGCGGACGCACCTAACAAAAGGGCATATGAATTTTCCCAATCTTCAAACCGGGTGGCATTCCGTTTTAGACTATATGAATCCATGGTCACCCAATCCGCTCCCCGCATATCCAGCATCAATGGATGCAAATCACTATTCAGGACCTTATCACTGGCGTAAAGAAAACCCGCACCCCGTGGTCCACGTAAGAATTTTCTGAAAGTCGCACTATAAAAATCACATCCGATTTCTTCAACTTTTACATCCAGTTGCCCAGCCGACTGACAACCGTCAACCAAATATAAAACGTCATGATCCTTACAAATTTTACCGGCCTCTGCAACTGGCTGAATGAGACCTGAATTAGTCGGAATATGTGTTACGGAAACCAATTTGGGCCGGTATTTATTGATGTCCTTTCTCAATGCGATCAGATCGATTTCTCCTGTTGGTAAATTATCAACGATTTTTATCTGTATGCCATATCTTGATTTCAGACTGAGAAAGACAATAAAATTCGATACGTAGTCATTGGAAGTCGTCAGAATATAATCGCCCTGATGAAATGGAATAGCACTTAATGCCCGGTTGTAGGCATCAGTGGCGTTGGCAGTAAAGGCAATATTTCGCGAGTGAGTACCAAATAAGCCCGCAGCATTCTCGTAAAATGCTTGTATGGCATTTTCCCGGAAACCGGCGGCTTCATAACCACCCATGGCTGATTCCAGATCTATGTGCTCTTTAATGGTCCGGGATACAACTTCGGGCATTAAAGAGGCACCGGCATTATTCAGGTGCACAAAGTTTTCGGTACCGGGGGTTTCGGTCCGCCATTTTTTAAGAATAAATTTTAGATCAGTCATCAAATTAATTGAAGTAGATCAGGTGAGCCAACCGGGCGCGATACCGTATACCCTTCCCCAAATTCCACACCTATCTGACGGCCGTAGGATCGGGCCCTGGCCCGGATAAATTCAAGGAAATCAACTCCGGATATCGGTGAGTCTTCCTCCTGGCTGCCGGGATCATAAAATTGAGAAGAAAAGGCACGAATACTTTCCATTTTTTTGTCCATGTGGGGTGTGATATCTACTATGATATCTGCAATTAAGATTTTGTCCTGAATATAGTTGTAGATTGCCCTTGGTCGCCATTTCTCCTGTGCATTACCAGCAGAATCATGGGTCAAAACCTTGTTTAAACCGGCCAAAAAACAAGCGTCGTAAATCAGTCTTGCCGCCCGTCCGTGATCTGGATGCCGATCATCGATAGCATTTGCCAAAACAATTTCTGGCTGATAATACCGAATGACCTCGACAATTTGTCGTTTATATCTTTCTTCAGCTTCGAAAAAACCATCGGGAATACCCAGATTTACTCTTTCAGTGATGCCAAGGATGCTGGCGGCATGTAGTGCTTCCTTTTGCCGGAGCTCCGCGTTGCCACGGGTCCCGAGCTCACCCTGCGTCAGATCGATAATTGCAGCAGAATATCCCAGGCTCAAATGCTTGAGGATAGTACCGGAGCAACTTAGTTCCACATCATCCGGATGAACTCCTATCGCCAGGATCTCCACCTTCATAGGTTTACCATTTTAATAAATTGGCTCCCCAGGTAAAACCGCTTCCAAACGCAGCCAGACAAACGAGATCGCCTTCTTTAACCATCCCTAACTGATAGGCTTCGGACAGCGCTATTGGAATAGACGCAGCGGTCGTGTTACCAAACTTGTGAATATTGTTGTAAACCTGGTCATCCCGGAGTTTCAGCAATCGCTGAATAAACTGACTGATACGCAGATTAGCCTGATGCGGAATTAGTAGATTGAGGTCTGATGATTGATAACCGGTACTTTCCAATACTTCCAGAATGACCTGCGGAAACTTCTGCACCGCATATTTGAACACCAGCTGACCGTTCATATTAGGATATACCAGGGCGTCATCGACCATTTTTTGGGTGAGAAATACGGAATCAAACGGATTATCCGAAAAACCATATTTTTCTCGTTCATCGTAATATCCTCCGTGACTGCCAGGGCAGATAAAAGCCAACTCTTCAGCTTTCCTTCCATCTGCGTGCAGCTTTGAGACAAGAATGCCTTGATTTTCATTATTAGTCGGTTGAAGGACCACTGCTCCGGCCCCATCTCCAAAAATGGCCGATACAGTTCTTCCCCGGCTGGTAAAGTCCAGACCCATACTATGCATTTCGGCACCGACCAACAGTACATTTTTATACATTCCGGATTTTATAAACTGATCCGCCACAGACATACCGTACACAAAGCCGGAGCACTGATTGCGGATGTCTAATGCTCCGACCTCCGTCCCGGATATCCCTAATTCCCGCTGTATCAGTACTCCACAGCCGGGAAAGAAATAGTCAGGACTCAAAGTGGCAAAAATGATGAAATCTATTTCATCATTGGAAATACCGGCGTGCTCGATGGCCTTCCTGGCAGCTTTCGCTCCCATCGTTGTGGTGGTCTCTTCATGGCGTACACCATATCGACGTTCCTGTATACCGGTGCGTTCCTGTATCCACTCATCTGTTGTATCCATCAAATCCACCAGATCATGATTGGTAATTACCTGGTCAGGTACATAGTGGCCTATACCGGCTATCTTGGTTCTGGTCATTCTTAATTAAGATTTTAAATATCAGATCAGTCATTATCAGGGCTGTCGATTGCCTCCGGCTAAAAATAGTGTTTTAATGACTAAATGTCTAATTGTATTCTGGATTCAGTTGGAAGTTGGAGGTCGTCCCCCCATGGATGGCTGATTAGCATTCAACCCGGGTTCATCGTTTTTGTGAAATGAAAGACCAGCATCTAAAGGATGTTCACTGTATATTGCAGGCTTAGTCCGCTGTCAACAAATAAAATTCTAAGTTTTTTGCTTTTTCTTTTTTGCCGCCGGGAAGAGGACATTGTTCAGGATAAGACGATACCCTGGAGAACTGGGATGCAGACTTAAATCAGTGTCAGGATCCCCCACAAAATGCTGATAGTCTTCCGGATCATGACCCCCATAAAATGTGAATTGGCCTTCATGCAATGTACCATGAATATAACGGGCTTCTTCTGCTGGTTTGTTTTCACCCAGTATTAAAACACTTGACTTAATATATTGCTTACGAAAAGAGGTCGTCTGCCCCATGAAACCCTTAACTGTCCGGGTATGATTTTGCGTGAGCATCGTGGGAACCGGATCCCATTTCGCCGAGAAATCAAACAAAGTGAAGTAATCGGTCTGTGGCGTCACTTTGCGATTCCGGTTATCAATGGTGCTATGTTCGTAGTACAGAGGATTTTTAATCAAATCAAAATCTTTGAATGCAAACGTTTTGTCAAAATCCAGCTTACTTTGAGCATCTCCGTCTGCCGGGTCTCCATCATACATCTCGGCACAGATATCGGTTCCTTCGGCAGCAAGGGCAATATCATATGTATCAGTCGCCGAACACATTGCAAACATAAACCCACCTCCAACCACATATTCTTTGATTTTCTTGGCTACCGCCAGCTTCAGCTGGGAAACTTTGGCAAAACCATGATCAGCAGCCAGTTGTTCCATGTTCTTTTGGTTCTCCCGATACCAGGAGAATGCATGGTAGGTACGATAAAACTTTCCATATTGACCGGTAAAATCCTCATGATGTAAATGCAACCAATCAAATTCGGCGAGCTCATCATTGAGAACCTCGGTATCATAGATTTTCTCATAGGGAATCTCCGCGTAGGTCAACACCATAGTCACTGCGTCATCCCAAGGTTGAACAGTTTCTCCTTTCTCATTGAAGCTGGGTGTATATACTGCTATCTTTGGAGCAACCTCTAGCTTAATTGCATCCATATTTACTGCCGGACTGGATATCTCTTCCAATATGCCGTTAAACTGCGCGTCGGGTATGATGTGAAAGGAAATACCCCTGATCCGGCATTCTTTCTCAAAGAGGTTATTATGTACAAATGCGAAACTACCTCCCCGATAATTGAGCAGCCACCAGGTTTCGGCTCCTTTGTCCAATACCCAATAGGCGATACCATATGATTTGAGATGATCCTTTTGATCCGTATCCATGGGTATCAGAATGTATGACGCCCACATTTGAGAGGATACGGTGCAAAAAAGTGTAAAAAGTACCGCCAAACGAAGATTTTTCATCGAAGTATCAGTTGTATTCAACTAATTTAACGAACCCCGGTCATAAAAGTTACCTGATATCATAATAAAAAGTCATCATAATCATTTAAGTTCTGAAACCAACACGACTTGGCATTCAAATAATTGGCGGACTTTAGGTTGGCTTCTATGTTTTAGATTTCTAACTTTGATTTCGCACTAAAGACTATGGGCAGTTGAGCAACATTGAAATTCAATATCCGGTTTGGTACATCGTTTTGTGTTTGGGGATCGGGATCGTTTTAACGGGTATTCTATATTACCGGGCAAGTTATTTTCCAACTACACGATGGTGGGTAAAAGGTTTACTGGCTTTTTTTCGATTCCTGGCCATCTCTATCCTTAGTTTACTTCTGCTTTCTCCTGTTTTGAAATATAGTCAGCAGGATTCCAGGAAACCCATTGTTGTTTTTGCACAGGATGTTTCGGCATCCATAAAATCCGAAACGGATAGTGTTACCCTGGATCTTTACAACCGGGATTTGCGTGAAGTCATTGAGAATCTTGCTCAACAATATGATGTAAAGGAATATGCCTTTGGTGAAACCTACCGACAGGGGATCGATCATAACTACCTGGATCGGTCCAGCAATCAATCGGCAATCCTTGAACATATCGGAGATCTTTACGGAGACCAGAATCTGGGTGCGGTGATTTTTGCAACCGACGGTATTTTTAATGAAGGCAGGGATCCGCGATATTCGAACATGTCCTTCTCCGCACCAATCTACACGGTGGCTTTGGGTGATACAACTCCTGATCGTGACCTTTCGATCCGTCAAATATTTCATAATAATATTGCCTACCTGGGTGATAAGACATCCATCCAAATTGATGTGACCGCTTACAATTGTCAGGGATCACAAAGCACAATTAGTGTTTTCCGGGTAGCTGGTGATGAAAATATCTTATTGGAGAGCGCTCCGCTCCGAATTGATCAAAATGAATTTTTTCAGACAGTGGAAATGGCAATACCCCAGGATTTTGTCGGCTTGCAACGCTACAGGGTGGTTCTTTCCAGTTTGACTGGTGAAAAAAGTCTCACAAACAACCGGAAAGATTTTTTTATTGATGTCATTGATGCCAGACAAAAAATATTGATTTTAACCGCCAGTCCCCATCCCGATATTGCCGCTATTAAATCCAGTCTTGAAAAAAATAAGAACTATGAAATTGAGACATCCAGGTTGACCAAATTTACCGGCCAGTTAGCTGATTATAACTTTATTATTCTGCATCAACTTCCTGCCAGAGGCCTTCAGACAAACGATTTACTTCGCGAGATCAATGAGCGTCAACTACCGCGCTTGATGATTGTGGGTAGACAGACGAATCTGGCAGGGTTCAATCAATTTCAAAAGTTGGTCGAAATCAGACCTAAAGCAGCAGCATTCAATGAAGTTCAGGCCTTTGAAAACAGAGCGTTTTCTTTTTTTAGAACCAGTGAAAGGTTTCAGCAACATATTGCAAATTTCCCGCCGCTTGATGCTCCATTTGGAGATTATTCGGTGGCTCCGGCTTCAGAGGTCCTTCTTAAACAGCGCATTGGCAAAATTGATACAGATTTTCCGCTGCTGGTTGTTGGTGAAGAAAACGGTGTTAAAAATGCAATAGTATGTGCAGAAGGTCTTTGGAAATGGAAGTTTTATGATTTTCTGCAGTATGAAAACAACGATATTTTTGATGAACTCATATCCAAGACGGTCCAATATGTTTCGCTGAAAGAGGATAAACGTAAATTCCGGGTTTTTCAGGCTAAGAATCTCCTGGCTGAAAATGAGGATGCCTTATTTGATGCTGAATTGTACAATCAATCGTACCAGCTGGTCAATGAGCCAGAAGTAAATATCAACTTATCAAATAGTAAAGGTGAGACATTTACATTTGGATTTACCCGAAAAAACGAGACCTATATTCTTGATGCGGGAAAATTACCCGTTGATGACTATACCTGGTCTGCCACTACTCAATTTGAAGGCGAACGTTACAATGTCAATGGGCAATTTAGTGTACAGGCTATCGAAAAAGAAAGCTATGTGACGGTAGCCAATCATCACATATTGACCCAGCTTGCTGAGGCTACCGGTGGATCCCTGATTTATCCGGCTGATGTCTCCCAACTGAGTGAGATTCTTTTGGAAGAAAATCAGCTGAAGCCCATTTATTACCAGATTATAAATACCCGCAATGCTATTAACCTGAAGTTGCTCTTTTTCCTGTTGCTGACCTTGCTGGTATTCGAATGGTCTCTTCGACGATTTGTAGGTACTTATTAAACCCGGAATTTGCATTGGAAATGCAAATTCCGCCCAGAGGGCTGACGAA
>JBGTCB010000657.1:0-2040 GCA_041748995.1 Saprospiraceae bacterium
GATTCCTGGTCTTGGCGTTCAAAACTCTAATCTGATCTTCCGGAGTTGAGAAATGAATCAGCGATAAAACCGGACCTCTGGCAGACTGCAAATTAGACTGCGAAATAATTTCCAGAAGACCTCCGGAAGTTCCCAGATAGATTTTATCATGCGGTCCGGCTTGCATCATATTTTCATAATATTCCAACCGGGGCAGGCCACTGTTTTGATCATAGGTCTTGATCAATTGAGGGGCTTCAGACTTTGTCATTCTATATTGCGCTACCTGATTTTGAGATGCGATCCATAAAGATCCCCTTCTGTCAATCGCCATGGACCGGATATTCTTAAGGGCAACGGCTGAGGAGGATGCAGCGGTTACCTTAATCTTTTCGGTTTCTAAATCAATTAAAAATATACCATCATCGCGGGTGCCCAGTAACATGGTACCATTTTCAAAAGAAATCAGACAGGAAGGTTTATATGAAATCGGCTCGATAAATAACCCACTGTCCTGGTAGGTACCAATTATCTGATCTCCAAAAAACCACAAATGATCTTCATCGCCTTTTACTATAAATTTTATTTCATCATCTGACAGATCTTCGGACTTCAGAATGGATACCGAATCGACCTTATGAAAACTAACCATCTGCAACCCCCGGTTTGTGGCCACCATAAGCCGGGTCGAATCAAGAATTTCCAGATCATGGATCCTCTCCCAAGCGCCGGAATCCATTTCATAAACGAAAGTGTCTTTCCGTAGAATAATCCGGGTTTCACTGGCGAACCATTTACTTTCATTGTCAAAGCCGAAGGCAGTCATTTTTTCATTTTGCAGGGTATTGACCGAAAACGGGACAATCTGCGAATTAACAATCTGATCCCACCGTTCATTCTGATAATTGATAAACAACGTATCCTGCCATTTTTCAATTTGCCGGATATACCGTCCGGACAAATCCGGTGACTTATATAAAGTGTATGACTCAGTGTAAAACTTGGTTAACCCTCCTCCATTTGTCGTGACCCAGGCATTCTCCCATTGATCAAATATCAGGGATGTGACGTGATTTAATTGCAACTGATTTTCACCAATTTGCATCCACAACGAATCAAAAAGTTGTAATATCTGAATGCCTTTATCTCTCGTTCCGAAATAAATATCACCCAGGGCTCCGGATTTTATGAACGAAATATTCAGGGATGGCAATTGACTGGCAGCTAATAGCACTTCGATATCATTTTCATCGATTTTGATCAACCCAGTTTTTTCATCCACAACCAGAAGCCCGGGATCATGGGTCTTCAATAGAGCTATGCAGTTTGATTCATGATTGCTATCTAAGGGATATATCCTTTGCCAGTCGTTGCCCGTATGTTTCCATACCCCGCCGGTGGTTGCCGCCCAAATAGTTTCCTGGTATTGTACTATTTGATTAATTTTTACCTCAGGAATAATAAAGGGAATTACTCGCTGGGAAGCCTTTTCAAAATAGAAGGCTTTCTCATCAGCTAGACATAACAAAATAGAATCATTGTATGTCAATATTTGCCGGATCGGTCCAACTTCGGCAATCGGAAATGGTTGAAACTGGTCATTCAGAAAATGCATTAAATAATTTTCTCCACCAAACCAAAGGCCGGATTCGCCCGCCAAAGCCGAATAATAATACGAAGTCCCAATTGAATCCCGGTCATTAAAATGTTCAAAAACCAGTCCATCATATCGACAGATGCCGGCACCCTCCGAGGTAATCCAAATATAACCATCCGGTCCTTCAACAATACCGGTAAGTCGATTTGACAGTAATCCGTCACCCACATCAAAGTGTTGATAGTGCTTGATCTGACCCTGACAATAAATGTAGAACAGACTGTTAAGGATGAGCCACATCAGGACTTGCACCAGGCCGGGCAACAACCGAAATCTATATAAATTCAGGTACTCTTTCAACCAACTAATTTCTTGTAGTGTAAGACGTGCGATTGCAATAAACTATTGTTTTTCATCATGAGCCGGAATTCTTATAAACCAAAGCAGAAATTCTCTAAATCCCG
>JBGTCB010000658.1:0-3888 GCA_041748995.1 Saprospiraceae bacterium
TAGTTGATGCATCAAAAATCAATGCGAAATATGAGAATGGCCTGCTTCGAGTATTAATCCCCAAAAGGGAGGAGGCAAAGGCATTGGCTCCCCGCCAAATTAAAATTTCTTAACGCATTGTATCAATAACGGGATGTACGATGATATGATGTGACGGGTAATGTTTGAAGTAATTTTTAAAAAACCCTGTATGCCAAAAAATCTCGGTTCAACAGGGTTTTTTATTAGGGCACCTCTATCAACCCCGTTCATGGTAAATAGAGGTGCCCATTATTGAGTTATCATACAGAGAAAACAAACTTATATAGTACTTCCCGGACTTTGAAGATTTGGAAGGATCAGGGACATTGATTTCTTTGTCAGTGAGTTTCAGTCATGTCTTCATCAACACAAATGATAAAATCAGCTTTTTCTTTATTTTCAGGCAGCAATTTTTTCACCGCTGTTTGTTGTACGGTTGCGATCGTGGCATATTCTAACTGATCATTTTCCCGGGTGAGATACCAGAGAATTCCCTCATAATACTCCGAATGATAAGTTCCGTTAATATGAATAAACAACTTGCCTTCATTATAATTTTTTAAGATAAAGTGGGCCATCGTAGCATCTTTGAGTGCCTGGGCCATCACCAGTTCAGGAGTAGCGTGATGTTCCATCATCTTCAGGATCTCTTTATAAGTCTTTAATTCGCTATCAAAAGGTATCGGAAGTGGTGCTACGAAAGATAGCTGTTCATCCGACAGCGATTTCAAAGCCTGAAACCCTGCACGATAGACTAACCTGGCAAAATCATTCGGTACATTGGTGGCAATAAAAGGCAGGTTATTCTCCTTTGCAAATTCCACCAACGGGGCGTAATCTGTCGCATAATTATTCCATAACCGCATGGATGGATCCTTCTGTAGATTCTCCGTTTTTCCTTGCAGGTAATTATTTAGTTGAAACTGATTATCCGCCTCAAACATTTCTGCTCCCAAAATCAGGGATCGTTTTTCTGACAAATCCCTGACAAGTTTCAATTGCAGCCAATGATCAATCGGATTATCGTGAATTTCACCAAACAGAATGATGTCTTTCTTCTCAGCCTGCCGCACCATCTTCTTATAGGAAATCTTTTTACCGGCGCCTGAAAAGATCCGGTATGCAGGCATATGTTGAGCATAGCTCGATACAACCAAAAGCTGAAGAAAAATAACCGTCAAATAATGAATCATGGATCAAAATTAATCTTTCTGGTTTAATTTCGCATGCGGTGTCGCGTCTCTCAAAGGGGTGACATCGCTTTAAATTCCTGCATCACCAAAAAGCTGTCACCCCTTGAAGGTGCGACAGCTTATTCCTGCACTGCGGTGTCGCGCCTCATAGGGGTGACACCGCTTTCAAACGAAGGGGTAGCACCGCTTTAAATTCCAACATCATCGAAAAGCTGGCCCCCTCGAAGGTGCGACAGCATAATTTCCGCATCGCGGTGCTGCACCTCTTTAAATCAAAAAATCCGAAATCCGAAATCCGAAATCTGAAATCTGAAATTTACAGTCTCCATCCTATCGTTCCTGACAACCATCTATGGGGCATAGGAGCACCCAAAATATTCTGATAGTTTTCATTAAACAGATTCTGGATTTGAAAACCAAGGGACAATTTTTGGTGAATATCGTAGCCAACCTTAATATTCCAAACCATGTAGGATGCTTCCAAGCGGGTGTTAATCAATTGGGCTATGCGAGGATCGCGGTTTTTGTATAAACCACCAAGAGAAAAACGCAAATCCGATATTGCTAAAATAGATGAGAAAGTAAATAAATCCTTTGCATGATTGGCGATATATACCGATACGACTCCGTCCTCATTTTGGGTTAATTGGCGGGTGTAACCGGTCATTAAATTAAAGGAATTATCCCGGCCAAATCGATGTCGAAATCTCGCTTCCAGTTCGACTCCCTTTGTTCGCACCGCAGTGATATTCTTAGCAAAAAAATAATCTTTGCCCGGCAGCAGATCTCCTAACGGTCCTATTTCCGATTCATTCGTTAAAACATAGTCTATCAGCTGACCGGATTGTCTGAAAAATCCCGTGGTCTTTAACTGCAACTTATTTCCTATAAAAAAATCGACACCCAGTTCCTGACTCCAACTGCTCTCTGCCAGCAAATCCGGATTACCGAGGCTCCGACCCGGGGTAAGCATCGCTAAATTGTGCGAAACATACCGTTCTGTATAGTCTGCCGCCCTGATACTCCGGCCTATAGATCCCCGGATGACATAGTCACCAAGTACATAGGATATATTTAATTGTGGTAATAATTCCACGTCATAATTTTGATCGTAATCGACCCGAAGACTGCCGGTAACATTCAAATGATCCGTGGGTTTATACATGGTCATCGCATATATTCCTGCATGCCAGTCCATGTGATCCCCCCGATCACTACTGAAGATCGAGCGTTTGTCGATCTGCACTCCGGTTTTAAAAATTAATTGATCATTAATATCCCATAAATGATTGGAGAGGATATTGATCAGGTGGGTTTTGTGATTATTAGTTGATGGAAAATCAGGACTAAAAATAAATTCGTCGGTATTGTATTTGTAGGCAATTTGTAAATCACTGCTGGAGTGTTCTCTGATTTTCTCCAGGTGCAATACATTAAAGCTATTGGTCGTAATTTCGGTGGATTTATCAAAAGTACTGGTGGTATAAAAATACCGGGCATTAAAATCCCGGAAATCATAGCTGCTTCTCCATTTCAATCGCCAGCCATTCCTGAACCGATATGCCATTGCCCCTCCCAGAGTCCGGATATCAAAATAATTACGATAGGATTCCAGAGTGGTATTGTCTGCCGTTACAACCGGAGGAATTAATTCCCCTTTTGATTTATTGTATTGTATCCCAAGGCTGGCTGTCATATTTTCTCCGGCAGAAAAAAGTGAAGCTTTGGCCATCACCTGATTGTTCGATCCTATTCCCATCTCTCCACTAATATCTGTGCCGGATCTGGGTGTTCCGGCAAATGTTTTAGTCACAATATTAATGAGGCCTCCAACTGCGTCCGGTCCGTACATCGCAGCTGCCGGTCCTCTCAAAACCTCAATTCGATCGATCTCTTCATTAACAACCGGAATATTGCCATTAAAATGAGCGGTCAGGGGATCGTTTAACCGCATACCATCTACTAACACCAGTACCTGCGAAAAAGTAGAGCCCCGCATCAAAATGTCAGCCTGAGCACCAAAACCATTGCGGGATTGTACCTCCACCCCGGGAACCAATTGGAGAATTTCATCTACTGAAATCGCAGGCATTTGTCTGATTTCCTCCTGTCTGAGGACCGTAATATTCCGTCCTGTTTCTCTAATTGTCAGAGGAATCTGACTGCCGGATATGACGATTGTATCTATTTCTCCGGTTAGCTGAGCGAGTAGTAAGGGAGTAAAAGCTAACCAGATACCAACGGTTGATGAAATTGTTTTCAATAGACAAGTTTTTTAAGCCGATGACAAATATCCAAAAAATCGAAGGCAATTTTCAGTTCACTACTCTCCACACCTCTTATTGGGCATATTTAACGGAAAACAGTATCATACCCGGGAAATCCATTATCATAAAAGACATTCCGACTGGTAATATCAGGTAATGTTTCAATCCCTCTTGGTGCCCGACAGTACACTTACTCCCCTGGGTAATGGATTACCTGAACTGCGCCGGAAGGTAACAACCTGCCCTACATGCCACAGAGCATCGGAAATCGGACCATTAATCATGTTCCAGAATGGATATTCTGTAGAAGAGGTGGAACCCTGAAAGATCAGAGGATGTTCGTCCAGAAGAATATCAGCCTGTTTCAGAATTTCACTAGCCTGCCGAATATTACTTAAAGTTTTTTC
>JBGTCB010000659.1:0-10085 GCA_041748995.1 Saprospiraceae bacterium
TGGCAGCAGCGGTAATGCTAAAGCCTCCCAATCCCAGGATGACGAATGCACCTATTGAAAACTGCTCTCCGGCTACAATCATGTATGCTAACAAGGCACTAAACACCACCAGGAGGGTCAATCGCATTTTGATCAACATCCTGATATCGACCCATTTCGTGAATTCCACTACCTGAGTTCGATCCAGTAAAATCTCTCTTTCCTTGCTTTTCAACTCGTTATTATTCCATTTATTAAATCAAATTCAGATCTCATCAACTTCATTGCCAATCACAATGGATATCCATTGTGTCTTGACATCATTTGCGGTATCTTATCAATGTTCGCCTGATTCTTCACCTTCTTCCATAGGAGTAATCTGCATGGTGAACTCTTTACCATCTTTACCATAATCATAAGGCCAACGATGTACTGCCGGAATTTTTCCTGGCCAGTTACCATGGCCTGGTTTAATTGGAGTTGTCCACTCCAATGTGCTGGCACCCCATGGATTGCGGGTGGTTTGTTTTTTACCCTTCCAGATGCTATAAAAGAAATTAACGACAAATAGTAACTGAACCACAAAGACGATGATAGCACCGATCGTAATAAACTTGTTCATACCATCAAAATCCTTGAAAGCTTCAAAGGTGTCAAAACTGTAGTACCTTCTCGGAAATCCTATCATACCCAGATAGTGCATTGGCCAAAAGATGACATACGCACCAATCATTGTTCCCCAAAAGTGGATTTTACCCAGTGTCTCATTCATAAATCGCCCATACATTTTCGGATACCAGTGATAGACCCCGGCAAACATTCCCATAAATGCGGCGACACCCATTACAATATGAAAATGCGCCACAACAAAATAGGTGTCATGAAGCTGAATATCGATGGCAGAATTTCCCAGAAAAATTCCGGTCAAACCTCCTGATATAAACATTGAAACAAAACCGATAGCAAACAAAGCAGGTGTATTAAGCCGGACATTACCCTTATAGAGGGTCGCGATCCAGTTAAAAACTTTGACAGCAGAAGGCACTGCAATGATCAGGGTGAATATTACAAAGATGTTGGAGATGAATGGATTTACTCCAGACATAAACATATGGTGGGCCCAAACTATAAAAGATAAGAATGCGATGGCCAGAATAGACAGTACCATCGCCCGGTATCCAAAGATTGGTTTCCGTGATTGCACGGACAAGACTTCTGAAGTCAAACCCATAGCAGGAAGGATAATAATATATACTTCGGGATGCCCTAAGAACCAAAAGAGGTGCTGATATAAAATCGGGCTGCCACCTACATAATCCAAAGCCTGACCGCCAATAAAAATTTCACTTAGATAAAAACTCGTTCCCAAACCACGGTCAAACATAAGAAGTAGAAAACCGGATACCAAAACGGGAAAAGAAAGCAGTGCTAATATAGCTGTAACAAGAAAAGCCCAGATGGTCAAAGGCATCCGCCACATGGTCATACCTTTTGTCCGTAAATTCAGGACAGTTGTAATATAATTGATTCCTCCCAGGAGAACCGAAACAACGAAGAAGACCAGTGAGGTTACCCAAAGTGTCATTCCAGCTTTTGAACCGGATGAAGCCTCCGGCAAGGCGCTTAATGGCGGATAAGCCACCCAACCACCCGAAAATGGTCCGGTATTTAGGAAAAGGGATATAAACATCACGACACCCGCCAAAAAGAAAAACCAGTAAGACAACATATTTAGGAAAGGTGATGCCATATCGCGGGCGCCCACCTGCAAAGGAATTAATAAATTACTGAATGTACCACTCAGTCCGGCTGTCAAAACAAAGAATACGATAATGGTACCGTGCATGGTCACCAGAGCATAATAAAATTCGGGATCCAGTTTTCCAACCCCAGTGCTATCCAATACAATCCATTTACCAAGGATCGGTTTTAGCCAGGCAATACTTTCTTCTGGAAATCCAAGTTGGAGCCGGAAGATGACTGACATGGCTGAGCCAATAATGGCCCAAATCATCCCGGTGATCAGGAACTGTTTGGCTATAATCTTATGATCCTGTGAGAAGATATATTTAGTGATAAAACTCGCCTGATACTTATCGCCATGATGATGCTCATGGAAATGATCGTCGTAGCCTAACTCCTCAATGAGAGCATCTTCCCTGGTGTCCGTGGTATCTGCAATATTCGCCATCTCCGTGATTTATTAAGAATTAGTTATTTTAATTTCTGTTCTTCGGTTACTTGCTCTACCTGCTTCTGTATCGTTGGAATCGATCGGTTGATCTTGACCATAGCCTACGGAAGTTACCCGGCTTCCGTCAATACCTGCATCCTGAAGATATTTCGCTACTGCTGCTGCCCGCTGACCGGAAAGTGTCTGATTTGATTCGGCATCGCCCACATTATCTGTGTGGCCTCCAACTTCAATAGAGATGGATACGTTTTCTTGCAAAGCACTGACCAAATTATCCAGCTCGAATCGGGAATTAGCGGTTAATTCAGCCGAGCCTGTTTCAAAGAATACATAGTTGAGGTTTAATCTTCGTTCATCTGCTGTCGGAGCCGATATGGCTGCATTTAAATCAGCTTCAAATTCTGTTTTTCTGGATTGAATTTCAAAATCAAATAATTGCTCGGAATATGGATCTCCATCGGTACCTCGAATCGTAGTCAGATAGTAGGACTTCTGTTCTCTCTCCCATGCATCGTACTCATCCTGCTCAAGAATTCTGACCAGCTTTCGCATGCTATAATGCCCATGTCCGCATAATTCTGCACAAGCCAGTTCATAATCAAATACTTCCCATTTTTCAGGACCATTGGGGTCGAGAGGGTCAGCAGGGACCTGATATTCAGGATACTTCGAAAGTTCCTCCCGGTATTCCTCGGTTGTCTTAGAGGGTGTAAAAACAAAATAGGTCGGGAGACCGGGTACAGCATCCATTTTTACCCGAAATTGCGGTAAATAAAAATCGTGCAGTACATCCCGGGCCATGATGCGTACTCTGATCTTTTTACCTTTTGGTAGGACCAGGTCAGATGGTTGAAAATCATCCAGGTTTTTTACATCGGACCAATCCTGACCTAATGGGTTGACACTATTAATTAATCGAAAATTCCGGGTACCTAGCTTACCGTCTTCTCCGGGATATCGCAATATCCAGGCAAATTGTATTCCGGTGGCTTCGATTTCCATATATTCTTCATCAGGGTTGACATCGGCCATGACTTTGTTCCAGACAACCAGTCCATTAATTACAAGAGCAAACATGGCAAAAGCAGGAATTGCAGTCCAGATAATCTCAAGCTTATTGTCATGGGGTATAAAACTTGCTTTGGCCCCTTTCTGATGCCGGTACTTATATGCGAAATAAAATAATGCAATGTGTGTGATAACAAAAACAATACCGGTCACTACCAAAGTAATATTAAACAGCCAATCCAGGTCGGGGCCATGCTCCGAGGCAGCCTCGTGAGGACCATATCCCAGCATGTAGTTTTTGTAAAGCCAGGATGAGACAATCGTACCCAGTAAAAACAAAACCATAAAAGCCATAAGGTACTTTCCTTGACGTATATTACTCCGTCGTTCGGCTTCTTCTTCACCCCGAAGCCGTTTGGCAATTTCATTAATGCGACTAATCTGAACTACGACAATGGTCAGTAGCAGAAACGATACTATTATAATTAAACCTGTTGTCATTATTATCCGTTCTCTTAATTAAACAACGTGATGATGCAAACTTTCATCAATATATGGATCCCGTTTGGCTACCAAAGGTGCTTTACTCAATTGAACCAGGAAAAAGAAAGCAAACATAGCGGCAAAACCCAAAAAGGTTCCTATTTCCAATAAACCAGGTATGGTAAAACCTGCTGTAAATGTACTGGCATGACCGTCCCCATGAGGAGCAGTTTCGGCACCATGAGCAACTGCCTGAGCTACAGCGTCACCAGCATGGCCGATGGCACCGTGGGCATCATGCCCTCCCATCAACTCATGGGCTGTATGCAATACCCCCGGTTTGATCATCAGAAAATAATCCAACCAGTGACCCAGCAATACAATCGAGCAAATGACTGTCATAATTCCCATTTTCCGTTTTGTATCATTTCTCAATAAAACAAGAAATGGTAAAACAAAATTAATGACCAGGTTACTATAGAATAACACCGGATAATTATCAAACCGTTGTCGGAAATAGATCGTCTCTTCACCATTGTTGCCATACCAAATCAACATGTATTGTGAAAACCATAAGTATGTCCAGAAAATACTGAATCCAAAAATGAACTTTCCAAGGTCATGAAAATGATCGGCTGTTATTTCCGTATAATATCCCTGACTTTTTAAATAAATGAGGGAAAGCACTGTAATACAAAGCATGGACACGAACCAGCTGATGGTGCAATACCAGGCAAAAAGAGTACTGTACCAGTGAGCATCAATACTCATCACCCATTGCCAGATAATCGCTGCACTGGTAAAACCACCAATAGGCAAAAACCAGGACGCCCAAACCCTCATCTTTTTTTTATGAATACTAAAATCCCACTTGGCCACCGTCTCCTCTTCCAGAGAAAATGATCTTAATTTCACCGCGAATACATACCAGACTCCCACAATGATCAGCGTGAGAAGTGTATAGGCCAACGGATTTAAAAATGAGCTCTTTCCTTGCAAAATCACATCATTCATAACTGATTCTTCATCAGCCCAATGGTAAAGGTGATGCCCATTGATCCAAAGACCAATAATTACAAAAAGCATCAGGACTAGTCCTACCAGCAAAAACTGGGCATAAGCTTCCCAAACACGTTTAAAGGCAACGTGCCAGCCGGATAAGGCTATTAGATTAGCACAGTAAAACATCAGTGCCAGGAAGGCAATCCCTGTAAAAAAAACACTGTTATGGAGAAAATTACTCCAAAATCGGGTATGCAAAGCATCATCCGTAAAATAGGTGATGCCCATGCATATCAGCCCCAATATCATAAAACTCAATAAGAGTGTTCTTTCTCTACCGGCCAAAGTAAATTGATTCATTAGCTACGAGGTATTTTAATTAATGTTGCTGATCGTTTTCAATTAGCGCGTCACCAGCTGCCTCCACTTGCATGACAGTCGTTTCGTTTTTAACCAAAGCGCCTGGTGTGCTATTATTAAAAGTATTCTGTACTTCGCTATACTGTAATTGTGCCTCCTTAGCCTGAAGCGATCTGATAAAATGAATAACCTGCCAGCGTTCTTCATAAGACAATTTATCACCGTATCCACCCATCACATTTTTTCCATAGACAATACTATGATAGTACCTGCCTTCCGATGCGGAAACAAACTCCGGCAAAAGGAAATTAGCCGGTGCAGCCGGATAAACTCCACCATCCTCTCTCACCAGATATCCTGCTCCATCCACATTATCACCATGACAAATACCACAATAAATCACATAAAGTTCTTTTCCCCTTGCCAGACCAGTGGTGGTAATCGGATAAGGATTTTCAGTGATTTCAGCCATAGCCCGGGTCCTTTCTTCTTCCGTATCCTCATATTCGTAAGGTACAAACCCATTGACAGGCATTGACTGGTAATAAGCTTTCGTTTCTTCATCTTTCGCCTGACTGAAGCCAGTTAAGCCACGGGGAATGGTACCTGCGACCGGATTTCTTGGCATGGCATATTTCTTATATTCCTGTTCGGAACCCCATGTATTATAATAATAATAATCGTACAAATTTGCTTCGTAGGCGGTCGAATGAAACATATCCGGCATAAATTCATGACCAGGATCATTTCCTCCTGCATTACCACAGGAGCTCCAGCCCACTGATAAGAACAGGGCGGTAGAAAATAATTGGACTTTTATATTTTTCATGAATATTATCATCGATTATCAGATAGTCTTTGTTCTAATCTCACTAGCTCCTGATTCCTCAAGAAATGTGCGGAATGAGGACGTTCTGGACTCATTGGCACCATCTATTTCAAAAGCGATGCAAAACTTGTCATCGGTGATCCGGTCGTCCAATACCGGATTATCTACTCCTGGTCCCTGTCCATTAATGGCATAGTAGGTGACGACCATTCCGATACTGGCAAACAAAACCGTCACTTCGAATGTAATCGGAATAAAAGAAGGTACGGACCAATAAGGTTTACCACCAAATATCATGGGCCAGTCACGGGTAAAAACCCAGGTCATGAATAAAAATGCTGTCAGCGTACCAATTGCCCCATAGATAAAACCTGCCTGATGCAGTCTGGACTCACTAAGGCCCAGTATAGGATCCAAGCCATGTACAGGAAACGGACTGTAGACATCCATGATCTCCAAATGTCTTGATTTGGCTTCCCTGACGGCGCTCAACAAGATTTCTTCATCGTCGTATAATCCAAATAAAACCTCTTTATTATTCATTTTTTAATTGATAACAATTGTCAATTGTATGCTAATTTTTAATGGGCTTCAATCCCCGTTCCTTTTGCTGAAGAATGAGCGTGCTTTGCATTTTCACCAGTATACTGATTACCTGCTGTTTTCAAAATTGCTTTCACTTCAGCTATCGCAACCACCGGTGCTATCCGGGTAAAAGCCAGATAGCAGGTAAAAAAGATTCCTAAAGTGCCGAGGAAAATTCCAATCTCTACCCAGGTCGGTGAATAGTAACTCCAGCTGGAGGGTAAATAATCTCTGGCAAGGGTCGTTGGAATGATCACAAATCGTTCAAACCACATTCCGATATTGACAAAGATCGACATAGTGAAGGTCACGGTTATATTTCGTCGCATCCTGCTGGACCAGAAAATCTGGGGTGATAAAACATTACACGACATCATAGCTAGATATGCCCACCAATAGATGCCCTGCACCCGGTTCATAAAAGCAAATTGCTCATATATATAACCACTGTACCAGGCAATGAATAACTCCGTCAGGTATGCTACACCCACGATAGTACCCGTCAGGAGGATAACTTTATTCATTGAATCAATATGCTCTATCGTTATATAGTCTTCCAGATTCAAGACTTTTCTGGTAATCACCATCAAGGTCAATACCATGGCAAATCCGGAGAAAATCGCTCCTGCCACAAAGTACGGAGGAAAAATAGTGGTATGCCACCCAGGTATGACCGAAGTCGCAAAGTCAAATGATACGATCGTATGCACAGAAAGAACCAGTGGAGTAGCCAAACCGGCCAACACAAGTGACAATGATTCAAAACGTAACCAGTGTTTGGCTGCACCGGTCCAGCCAAAAGCTAAAAAGCTATATAATTTTTTCCTTAAACCACTTGCACGGTCACGCAAGGTGGCAAAGTCTGGAACCAAACCGGTATACCAGAAAAGCAATGAAACCGTAAAATAGGTACTGATCGCAAAAAGGTCCCACAACAGTGGAGAATTAAAGTTTACCCAGATCGGACCACGGCTGTTGGGATAGGGGAAAAAATAGAACACGACCCATATCCGGCCTACGTGGATTCCGGGGAATAATGCGGCACAAATCACAGCAAAAATGGTCATCGCCTCTGCAGCCCGGTTCACCCCTGTTCTCCATTTCTGCCTGAATAAAAGCAGAATGGCAGAGATCAGCGTTCCTGCATGACCAATACCGATCCACCATACAAAATTGGTGATATCCCAACCCCAGCCAACCGTACGGTTAAGATTCCAGGTACCGATACCAAACCAGATGGTCCACAATATGCAGAAGACCCCAAATGACAAGAAGGATACTGCCACGATGAAAGCAATCACCCAGGCTAAACTGGGAGTGCGCTCCGAAGGTGCACAGATATCTTCGGTGATTTGATGATAATCCTTATTGCCTGTGATTAATGGCTCACGGATCGGAGAAACAATTGCACTCATACGCTCTTTTTGGTTTGGTTCGGCACTAGCTGATTTTTCATTAAATAGTCCTTGAATCTCAAAATCATCAGGCTTCGTCAGAATTTATCTTTTCACTTTTATTCACAACTTTCATCATATATCCGATAGAAGATCTTACGTTGGTCTCTTCCAGCGCGATATAGTTCTTAGGGTCCTCCAACAATTGGTTTAATTCACTGTCATGATTGTTCATATCTCCAAAAATAATCGCTCCGGTAGGACAAGCCGTCTGACAGGCAGTTCTGATATCGCCATCCTTTAGGGTACGGTTTTCCCTTTTGGCAGTCAGCTTTCCTTCCTGAATTCTCTGAACGCACATGCTGCATTTTTCGATAACCCCTCTGGAGCGAACTGTCACATCCGGATTGAGTACCATTCTGGTCAGGTTATCAGCATAGTAAGGAATATCCTCATTAAATGGATCATTTTCATTGGATGGAAAAGTATCCGCAGCAGTATAGTCAAACCAATTGAATCTCCTGACCTTATATGGACAATTGTTTGCGCAATAGCGAGTACCTACACAACGGTTATAAGCCATTTGGTTAAGTCCCTCGGAGCTATGGTTTGTAGCGGCTACCGGACATACATTCTCGCAAGGTGCATTGTCGCAGTGCTGGCACATCATCGGTTGATAAACAACATTCGGAGTCTCAACATCGCCGTAGTAGTAGCGGTCAATTCGCAACCAGGTCATCTCATGATGCCGGTTAACCTCGGTTTTTCCGACAATCGGTACATTATTCTCTGCAACACAGGCTACCTGGCAAGCTCCACAACCGACACAGGATGTCAGATCCACCGACATTCCCCAGTGATGCCCCATACCATAAAAGTCCGTACGATCCGGATAAAGTGTTTGCTTGTTAAGATATTGGAATCCAGCCCGCTCTTCCTGCAAATGTTCAATAGAGTCGGCTAGTTCGGAGGCATTCGAGTGACGGAAGATTGACCGCTTTGTCAAACCACCCTGAGTTCCATAACCCAAAGTCATCACGGTCTTTTCATCCACATTAATCGTTGCTCCGCCTGCGGAAGAATCTTTACCTGTCACACCAAGGGTATGATGGTGTTGCACAGAAGCATACCTTTTATCCTTTCCTGCTTTGTCAGACACCATCACTGAAGTGGAAAAGTATTGGATATTCCCATCTTCATCGGATTTAAGCATCGGGTAACAATTACCTCCCACTCCGGTACCTGCCTTTCCACTAACCGATCTGCCGTATCCCAGGGCACAAGCTACTGTACCCTCCATTTGACCAAATTGCCGGACAACGGGTACTTTCAGGTTTTTCTCTTCCACTGTCAGATTGACCAGAAGACCGTCTTCATCCAGATTCTTAAAATATTCAAATTTATTTCTTCCATTCCATTTAAGTGGAATATGCAATACATTGTCCCATACAACCCGTGTCACCGGATCAGGCATTTCCTGAAGCCATGGGTTATTGGCATAAACCCCAGTACCAACACTCAATGGCTCGTAAAACTGGATCTCCAGTTCACTATTAGCCAGTCGGTTTATCTTTCCTGCCAGAGTGCTGATATCCAGACTATAAGCCAATTCCCTGGCATCTTCCTCCAGGACTGCAAAACCATCGTGCAAGGTGTTGGTCCAGAAGGCCTGGAAAGTAGCATATTTGCTTTGCTTTGGGAAGACTTGCTCCTCACACAATGTTCTGACTACACTATACATGGGGTTTTCACCAGCCACTATTTCGGGAACCTGTTCGCACCAGGTCAGAACCGACAGGGTGGTTGGTCGTGTATTGAATAGTGGACTTATAGTTGGCTGTACAATTCCATAATGGCTTCTTGCGGGAATGACGTCACTCCATGATTCGAGAAAGTGAGGAGCTGGTGCTGAATAACGACAGATCGACTGCGTCTCACTAGGCATGGTCGTTACAGCAACACTTACATTCAAATTTTCGATCAACTCCGCAATCCGGGCACCCAGGGGATGATCATAAACCGGATTGGCATCGTCTAGAAAGATTACAGCATCGACGGAACCACCGATTAGTTCCTCGACAAAATCGGTCATCTCTTTGTCTATACCCTGACGTAATTGGCTGGCTTCATTAAAACTCAGGGTGTTACCATAGTTTTCCAACCCCTGGTTTATAGCAATGACTAAAGCTTGCTCTGCAGTGTTGTTTGAATTAGACAACACGATACCTTTACCCCTTGCCTGCATCAACTC
>JBGTCB010000660.1:0-2050 GCA_041748995.1 Saprospiraceae bacterium
GATGTCCATAAAGGTGTTGCCCGCTGGGATGCTTACCTTTATGTTTCCGACCCTGATGCACTGGCGACAGAATTCTCGAAACATAATGTGGAGTTTTTTCAACCACTCAATGACAACGATGATGGTTTGCGGGGATTTGAAATCCAGGATAAGGATGGTTACATCTTGTTCTTCGGACGGCCCCAGGCCGGATAGCCGGCATGCAGGTGAAGCCACGTTGATAAGTACAGATACGTTAAAGCTTTAGACTAAGAAAAGATTTGTCTGTTATCCGGTCGGATTTTTGATCGCCAAACAGACCTTTTAAGCTGTCTTGACTTGAGGACTCTTCAACAGTTTTTGCTTTATTCCCAGCAATAAAATTGCTAATACTTATATTTATATCCAATGAACATCCGGTCAAACTTATCGCTGCTGTTTTTGTTAGGCTGTGTGGCTTGCACCAAGGAGGAAGCCCAACGTACATTTGATGTCAATATTCCGATAGAAGTACAACCATATGTCGATCGATTTGTAGCGGAAGGCTCTGCACGAGGTAGGGTTATTGATTTGTCTACCCTGGGCCTGGATATCACTTTTCAGGATGATCTGGCAGATAGCCTCGCTGCCTTTTGTAATAACGGAACCATCGTGATCAGCAGGCACTTTTGGAAAACCCGGAATGATAGTCATCGGGAGGCCATGATCTTTCATGAATTGGGTCATTGCATTTTGCAACGGATACATCATAATGCTATTTTACCAAATGATGAATGGCTGAGCCTCATGCGTGGCTCACCACTACCAACCGGCAGATCCGGATCCATCAATTACAGTGGAGTAAGGCGCCAATATTACATTGATGAGCTCTTTAATCCACAAATCTCCGAACCCAGTTGGGTTCACATTCAGGAAGTGTATGATGTTCCTGTGGGTTCGAAAGATACTCTACTGCACCTCAGCAATATCGGAGGATTCAACCGAAGTATGAGTCTGCCAGACAGTGGCGACTTTGAGATTGAGACACTGATTGATTTTCAAAATAGTACAAAACTTGTCGGTCTGGCATGGGGAGGCGAGCACATCCAGAATCAAATTGTCGTGCATTACGATGTAGAGGGGACGTTTGTAATCAATGCAGGCTTTAATGAATCGGGTATCATCTATCAGCGCGAAAACTTTGCGGTCCTTAACGATTCGGTCAATCTTATCGCTATGCGCAGACGCGGCGATAAATACTATATTTTCGTCAACCGGGAGTTCGTTTACTGGATGGATGTTAAAGTGCCTTTTGTCAATCGATTCCAGGTGGTTTCCGGTGTAGGTGGTACGCCAAACTTCAGGAAGATATATGTCTGCAAATTGACACCAAATTGATTGTACAGTAAGATACCCGATCATCAGGCAATGCTTTTAAGGAATGATTTGATCTTGCTTTGGATGGATGTGGGACCGCGAATATCCCGCAAATCTGGTAGACTGTTTTTGCTACTTTTTGCGGTCAAAAAGAAGAACGAGATAGACTAATATGACCCAGAACCTATCTGATTCAAAGAAAACTCCTATTTTTATAATTATAAAATGATGTAAAAAGGAACCCCTTGCACCAAACTTTGCTAATTGTTTTTTGGATTTTGTCGAGCATCATTATTCTTTTTACTCTTATCCCCTTAATCAGACATGATCACTGGACTTTCCGGGTTTTTGAGTTTCCCAGATCTCAAAAATGGGTAATTAATGTAGCCATTGCAGTGGGTTACCTATTGGTCATTGGCATTTCAACTACCATAGACTGGATTGTGATTTCACTACTGGCAGTTAACTTCTGCTATTTATCATATCAGATTTATCCTTATTTGCCAGGTGCTCCCAAGCAAATTAAAACTGCCAAAAAACAAGAGAAAGGTGATTTTAAGCTGATGATTTCTAATGTCTATCAAGATAACAGAAAATTTGAAAAGCTGAATAATTTAGTGTATGAAATTGATGCGGATTTGGTATTGCTGGTGGAAACAAACCAATGGTGGAAAGATCGATGCTTGGAAGGTTTTGGAGATAAGTATGAGTATCA
>JBGTCB010000661.1:0-4017 GCA_041748995.1 Saprospiraceae bacterium
CATTAGACTTTCTATACAAGGCAGAATTGCTGCAAATACGGGCACATCATCGATTTTTGATGTTCACCATGATGGTGACCATGCCTTCCCATCCGCGAGCGGTTCATTCGCTCGAAGATCTACCAGATCTTCGTTGTGCCTCAGAGGCACAAATCGCTCATTCATGCACTCAAAAACCTCTGGAGCACCCGCCTTTACTGCACTTCTGCCTTTCACAACAAAACCCTAATACATAATCCCGGCTAAGAGTAATCGTTGAGATGATTTAGAACAGGATTTCATGATTCTCCCAGGGGTTGCTACCAGAACCAGGTTCAAATTATATCCGGAGTTCTTTCGCTTTCAATGAAGATTTCAAAGGATTCCAGGGGTCATCGTACGACTCTTTGAAGAAAAACTCTTTGAAATGCGCAATTAAGCGTACAATGCGAAGATAATAGCCGGTATAAAATACCATGGCCGGCAGGTAAAGCAAGAGACGGTGCTTTTCACGGGGATTACGCACCATAAGCATAAGAGCGCAAAACTGCATATAATTAGTTATGGTGTAGAGAACTATATTAGCGGGGATAATGAATATGAGTAGGTGGGAAAAATTCCACCAAATATCGACGATGTAAATCAGCCATTTAATATTCATCAAAACATTGTAAACGACATTTTCCAGCGATGAAAGCATATTAATAAAACGAAAATTGGAATCCGGATAAAATATATCTATATGTTTGCGAAGACGAAAACGAATAATAGATTTATCCCAACGCAACCGCTGCTTTGTTAATCGGCCAAAAGAATTGGGCACACTGGTCAATCCATTGGCAGTTGGTTCAAAATACACCTTGTAACCCAACTTGCGAATTTTCACTGTAATATCACCATCTAACCCCGGACCAATATCCCACCCTCCGATTCGTTTAATCACATCAGCCCGGAACGCACCAAAAGCTCCGGAAATAATCCGGTAAATACCCAAATATGAAGTGACCATACGACCAACAAGAATAACCTTTAAATATTCGATTGCCTGCAGCGTAGTAGCCAGGGATTCCTTATGGTTTCTCACCTCCAGGTTCCCACCCACTGCAGCGATCCGGGAGTCATAATAAAAGGGAATCAAAGATTTTTCGACCGCATCGTGATCAAACGAACAATCTGCATCAAAGTGCACAATGTATTTTCCCTTTGCATACCGGAGGGCAATATTGGCACCAGAGGCCTTACCACCCCGGACATCATAACTGATAAATAGATCGATAAGACCACTTTTTTCGAGATCTTTACCGATGATACGTGTTTGGTCGTCACTTCCATCATCTACGACGATAATCTCGTAGTTACGATACGATTGCTCCGAAAGCGAGCGGGTCAGCTTGTAAATATGCTTACCTTCATTTTTACCTGGTACAATGATGGATACCAGTGGAAGTTCAATAAAGAGATCCTGACGTGCTTTCTCCCATCTTTTTCGATTTAGTTTTCGGCCCAGAAAATAAAACAAGACAACGAAGTAATCAACGAGAACATAGCGGAATAATTCGAAAATAATGAAATACCAAAATATCCGGATTGTCTTTTCCAGGCCGGCTTCCTGCCAATAGGAGATAAACTCATCAATAAACATGGTATTTAGGCCGGATGGTTTTCCAAAAGGACAGCTTGAATTAACTGGCTATCCATTGGTAGTACTTCAGACGTCAACAGCACTCGTTTTAAGCGAAGGTTATCGTACAATAAATGATTAATCAGAAATACGATTCTTTGAGAAATGATTTCTGCATCCGACGCTCTTGTTTGCATAAGGGTGAAAAATAATCGGGGATACTTTACACTGCGAAAATCAAATGGCTGCTGAGTAGCCTTAATAATCTGAATAATTTCACCAAATAGCTTTCCCTGATTTTCCTCCCCGATTTGTCTGACAATTCCGGCCATATCCTGAAAATGAAGGATAATAAGGTGATTATTCATGGATGAATGCTGAGACTGCTCATAATCTAGGGCTCTAATAAATAAATGCCAGGGTAATGTTTCATCCAGGAATGTCCCTGGTCCAAGGTCTTTGTTAAATAACTTACCCGATTTAATACTATTAATGGCTTTATCCGTAAGTGAATATTTCTGCAATTCCTTTTTGATGAGGTATTCAACCTGCTGATCGTGACCGCAACCCGTACACTTTGCCATCATGGAATAGTGCTGAAAATTAGCCTGACATGACTGGCAATAATGCATGGTAGCCGGCTTATCATAATCAACGCCAATATGTTTTAGGTCATGCTGACATTTCGGGCATTCAAGACCCGCCGAGTGATCATTATGCCGGAAATCGGACATGGGTGCAACATGGGCACAACGAAAATGATGTACAATTTCCTCTGATTTTAAATGAGCTGAATGACACCTTGGACATACCTCCCTGAAAAGGAGGTGGTCACCCAAACACTCACTACAGACATAAGTACTCTGATCAAAAACCCCCTGTACATATCCTTCCCGCTCCATTCTCTCTAATATGGAGTAAAAATGTTTATGATATAAGTCCGCCCGTAGTGAATCGGATAATACCGGATAGTATATGCCATTTCGATCTATAAAGGGTGCAATCTGCTCTATATCACGGGAAAAATGAAAAGCGATAAAATTAAAACCGATCTGCTCATCATAGGTCTTGCTTTTAGAAAGATCCATCTCCGAAATCCGGGCATTCAACCTATTTACGGTACCAGTCAATAAATGGAGATCTTCCAGTCTACTAAGATTTCCATCCACCATCTGTTCTGGTAATCCGTAAAATCCTCCCGATTCCTTTCGAAAAAAAATTGGCTTCAAAAAAACACCCTGGTCAAAGTGACCGCGTATTTTTGAGATCATTTGACGAGCTGAAATCTGATCTGTCCATTCTACGATAATGGCATCATAAGGCGCGAGGGAAACAAAATTGCCCCGATAAAAATCATAAACATAAGTGAATGTCAGGCCTTCATGTTTTAATTCGCGAAAACTGAGGTGAGTCGGTTTATAATCGACATCCGTCCGATGCGAGAAGAATGGTTCGTCTATATCCCGATAACTCATGAGGTACTAAAGATTAGTTTACTTATTGTTACATTAAGTTTATAAAAGGCCTTCCATTTATCGAGTTCAATTTCATCCACTGGCACAATATCGGCAGCTATGCTGCGGGTAGTGGGTTCATATTTTTTCTGGAATTCCTCCGGCAACTGATATGTTGCAAAATAAAATCTTTGTAAAATACCCAGACTGGTAGTACCATCAGGAAATTTCACATCTACAACATCACCTTCAGATAAATGCCGGATATCCTTTTGATCATAAAAGGCCTTTATATAAAGGTTGGTAGGCTTGTGAATAGATAACACTGTTTCTGACTGTGAAGCTACTTCATAATCTTCCTTGTAAACCTGAGTGATCGTCCCCCTGACCGGAGAGATATAGGGTTTTAAAACAGGTCCGGTGTACATCGGTAGCTCGTTCATCTTCATTTTTCGTATCATGTTAGCTCGCTCAATCCGTTCCTGAGTATTCAGGTATTTTAAATATTGTTCGTGAAATTTATTTTCCTCCCGAGTGGAAACAATACTCTGTTCCAGATCCATCAATCTTTGATTATATTGATCAAGTTTGGAAGCGGGATAGACATCGAGGTATACCTCCTGCTCAATTCGTTTCCTTTCTTTTTCGGTGAGGTTGATCATCCTCCGACTGTCCTCCATTTGTATATTTGCTAACTCAATCCGTTTTTGAGTAGTTAGTCTTTCACGAACTATCCAGGCTAGAATATCACTAGACATAACCACCTCTTCAGTCGTTACAACAGGAGGTACCTCACGCACTGATTCTCCAGAATAATAATAAAAGAGTGTATCTCCGATTTCAATCGAGTCTCCGGCATGATAAGCAAAATTGACAATCTGGATATCTTCAGTTAGTTGGATATCCAGTTTCTTAAATAATACCTGACCTTCACCTTTTATATAAAGATTGCTTTTAACAACC
>JBGTCB010000662.1:0-4145 GCA_041748995.1 Saprospiraceae bacterium
CATCTCTTTGATCCAGCAAAACAGGATGCAGGTTATGGTTTTCAAGCAGCTGCCTGATGATCTCACCTTTATACTCTTCATCTGCCCGGTAAATTAAAATCCACCCATCTTCCATAGTACGTTTTTTTATATTTCCTTAAAAGTAGGAAATGATGCGTAAATCAGGATGAATGATGATTTCTGCAATTCTGAACAGGCAATGGCCGCATGCAAGAGCTCGATGCAGGTTTGAATAAAATTGAACATGGTTAGCTAAACTGGCTAATGAATTGCATTACTCTGGTCTCTGTATATGCTTCTTCCAAAGACGGATACCAAAAACCCACATGACCTCCATAAAGCGGAGTTTCCAAATAAACATAATGGTGGTTACGGCAAAGATCAACCGGATAGCTGGGTTCCATTAAAAAAGGATCATTTAAAGCATTGATAATAAGGGTTTTGGTATGAATACTCGGAATAAAATTCCGGGCGGATCCCTGTTGATAATAGTCATCAGCATTTTCAAAACCGGTTACTGCAGTGGTAAAAGTATTATCAAACTGTCTCCATGACTTCATTCGATCGAATTCTGACATATCAAACTTACCGGGAAAAATCAGGCTTTTTTCAGAGAACTTCCGTTTAAGTGATCGCATAAAACGCCGCGTATAAAGTGCATTTGACCACCGATCTAATGCCTGAGAAGAAGTAACCAGGTCGCACGGAACCGATATTGCCACGGCACTTCTAATTTGTGGGGGTACTTCATTGCCGTAGGTGCCCAGATATTTCAATACCACATTCCCACCCAAACTAAATCCACAAAGAGAAATACTTAGATGTGGTTCTCTGTTAAGGATACGCTGTAATAGGAAACTTAAATCTTCGATCTCACCATGATGATATAGGCGTAATTTTCGATTCATTTCGCCACTACAGGATCTGAAATTAATACTCATCACATCAATACCTCTTCGCATGGCTGCATAAGTCATACCCCTCATATACTGACTTTGGCTACTACCTTCCAGACCGTGACACATTACCAGAAGCCTGGTGCTACCGGTTCGTAACCAGTCCACGTCCAGGAAGTCGCCATCCGGCAATTCAATTCGTTCCCTTACCATCGGAAAGCTTTGAACCTTGCGAAAAAGGAAGGGGTAGATGGTCTCTACATGAGGACCGAGGAAATAAAAAGCCGGTCTGTATGAATTTTTATTCTCGAGAGGCATTATTTAGAATTTTGCGAAAGCCCTGACCGGGAAACTGCCTGTTCCTCTGATCTTAGGTGGAACCGCCGTGAAGAGAAAGTCCTTGTCAGGTAACAGGTGCAATTGACACATGTGTTCTACAATTAAAATACCTGCACCAAGTAAAATGGAATGAACCGGTCTGGTCTTCTGACGGGTATCATCGATATTGTGTGAATCAATACCGATGAGTGTGATCTTCTTGTCCCTTAGAAAGTTTGCCGCCCTTTCGGTGACAAACGGATGGTCTTCAAAATACGCATCCGCTCGCCAAAATTCAGACCACCCGGTATGCACAATCACCGCCATTCCAGCCAAATCAAGACCTTCAAAAGCATCGATATCAGCTGCCAATGAATGTTCGTAAGGTACTTGTACCCTGAGGGCGGGAAGGTCAGCGAGATCAGAAATAAAAAGTTCGGAAAAGTCCTTACCATCGGCATATCGATGAAAAGGGCAATCGATATAAGTGCCGGTATTGCCTACCATTTCCATCTTACCAATCTGAAAGGTGGTATCTCCTTCATAAAGGTTGATAGATTCCTCTCTGGAAAGATAATCACAGATAAGAGGGGCAGGAAGCCCTTTGTAGGTGATCATGCCATCAAGAATTGTATGGCTTAAGTCAACGTAACGCATCAGATTTTGGTTGTTGATATATAATCCGGTAAAGAGAAGCAATTGCAATAAACCCCCATACGAGATTCACAAAAGCCGATGGAAAAGCCCCATAATATATGGTGTTGGCCAGTAGAAAAACACTGCCTGTCAAATTAAGCCATTGATAAACCCTTGAATCGGCTGATATCCGGTTGTAACTGACCAGAAAATATGCAACCACTACCTCAAGCGATCCTATCCAACCGGCAATATCAATTATCCACTCCCACACCATCTATTTTTGAAGGTGAAAATATGTAATTACCTGAACAATGTGATTTGCACAACACCAAAGAGGCTGGGTTAAAAACATTTATTATATTCCGTGCCTCAATTGGAAATAATCTTATGAAAACAACAAGTGGTCTTTTGTTCCTGGTTCTGCTACTTTTAACCAGTTGTGGTGGAAGTGACAGTGGTGAAAAAACCGATGCCAGCACCAGCGCACCGGAAGTTGCGAGTCCGGCTGTCGATAATATAGCTGCCGGTGAAAAAATCTATAGGACATACTGCATTACCTGCCATGGAATCGATGGTAGGTTAGAACTGAATGGTGCCAAAGATTTGTCGATATCTGAAATCCCGCTTGAAGAACGGATCAATCAGGTTACGAATGGAAAAGGACTGATGACACCCTTCAAAGGCATTTTAAGTGACGAGCAGATACAACAGGTATCTGAATATACCGTAACCATGAGAGTTAAAGAGTAATTTATGCAAGTACTTGGTCTCATGTCGGGAAGTTCACTGGACGGATTGGATCTTGCCCTTTGTGACTTCATGATTAAAAAAAAAATCCGGTCAGGATTGGCTGGCGATTTGTTAAGAGCGAGACAATAGCTTATCCCCCTGAGTGGTATCAATCACTGCGAGATTCTCCAGGACTGGATGGTCATGAGCTCAACATTCTGGACAATCGATTCGGTTTGTATGTCGGAGATCTGGCTGCGAAATTTTGTATGGACCATGGCTTAAAGCCAGAGTTGATCGGTTGGCATGGTCATACGGTGTTTCATGATCCGGATCAAAAATCTACCTGTCAGATTGGTCATGGGGGAGCCGTGGCTGCGGCTTCCCGTATTCCGGTAGTAACCCAGTTTCGACAAATTGATCTTTCACTTGGCGGTCAGGGGGCACCACTTGCACCTCTGGCAGATACACTGTTACTGGATGAAGCGGAATTCTATTTAAACCTGGGAGGTATCAGCAACATCTCTTTTCATGACCATGAGGGTATCTTACGCTCTTTTGATGTGAGTCCCTGCAATCAGATACTAAACATGCTGGCTAACGAAACCGGTCAGGATTATGACCCGGAGGGTTCGATGGCTGCAGGAGGAAAAGTAATTCAAAGTCTGCTGATTCAATTAAACCAACTGGATTACTATCAGCAAGCTCCCCCTAAGTCCATAGATAACAATTGGGTAATGAAGGTGGTTGCTCCTCTGGTCAGAAATGCAGATGGTCAGGTATCAGACAAGTTAGCTACATTCTCCCATCATATTGCCTGGCAAATTGCCCAGGTCATCCTGAATAATCCTAAAAATCTTCAGAATCCCATCACTGTCATGGCCACCGGCGGAGGTGCATATAATGCTTTTCTGATAAACCTGATCGACATTTATCTGGAGCGAATCAAGCGGCAGATAGTACTACCATCCCGGCAATTGATTGAATTTAAAGAAGCTGCATTGATGGGATTAATGGCTTATCTATTTGTAAAGGGAATGGAAAACGTCTATTCCGATGTCACCGGATCGAGTGAAGATCATATAGGTGGTTGTCTTTTTCAGGCACCCGGAAACCCAAAGATGATCTATGGATAAAACTCAACGAATTCTTGTAACCGGAGCAACTGGATTTATTGGCAGCTATATCCTTCGTTTATTGATTGATCAAGGCTATACAAATGTAACAGCTATCCGCAGAAAAGAGAGTCGAATGGACTTAGTGCAACCTGTCATAGAAGATGTGACCTGGGTGGAGATCGATCTTCTGGATTGTCCGGGTATTTATGATCTCTTGAAAGACATCGATGGAGTGATACATTCGGCGGCCGTAGTCTCTTTTGACCGGAAGGATACCGCTCGTCTCTTGAAAATCAATGTCGAAGGAACTGCTAATTTGGTCAATGCTGCATTGGAAAATCAGGTTAAGAAACTGGTGCATATAAGTTCCATCTCCGTGTTCTCGAGAAAACCCGGTAAACAAATTATCGATGAAGAAACCAGTTGGGATTACAATAATCCCAGT
>JBGTCB010000663.1:0-3864 GCA_041748995.1 Saprospiraceae bacterium
TCTGGAGCACTTAGATAGTCCCCTCTTAGGCCCTCTTAGGGGATTTAGGGGTACTGCTGCAGTTGAATTGTGCTCTTTTCATCGCATGGAATTGATATGCACTTTGCGCCTTTGCGACTCTGCGTGACACGAATTGTTGAATTGTTGACCTGTTTAACTGTTCCTTCCGAAGAAAGGAATAGACAATAATTCTATTCGTACATCGCGTTGAATTGTGCTGGATGGAAAGCGGTTTAACTGTCACTATTTCGTATCAAAGTAACTCAGTACACCTTCACCAATATAATTAAGTAACTTAAAACTCAATTCGGTGTGCATTGGAAGAGAAATTACCGAAGCACATAATTGTTCAGTATTTTCCAATTGTTTTCCACTTTCCCAGTAGGGTAGATATGCTTTCTGTTTATATAGAGGCACCGGATAATAAATCATACTGGGAATATCCAGACCGGCCAGATGTTCCCTCAGACTATCCCGGTCTGCCGGTGGGACACGCAACGTGTATTGATGAAAGACATGGGTACTATCTGAAACCCGATGAGGTGTGATAATTTGGTCATGACCAAAAAACATATCGTCATAGGCATCCGCTGCCCGGATACGCATATCACAATAGTGATCCAGATGTTTTAATTTTATCCTTAACACCGCGGCCTGGATGGCATCGAGTCGCGAATTGACCCCTAACAAATCGTGATAATACATTCGGGACTGTCCGTGATTAGCGATCATTTTTATTTTTGCCGCCAGTACATCATCATCGGTAAATATCGCTCCTCCATCGCCAAAGCAACCCAGGTTTTTTGATGGAAAAAAAGAAGTGCAACCAATATGACCAATTGTACCGGTTTTTTTCATTTTTCCACCCTGCCCATAGGAGGAGCCAATCGCCTGGGCATTGTCTTCTATTACATACAACTGATGTTGCTCCGCAACGTCCATAATCGGGTCCATCGGAGCAGATTGACCGAATAGATGCACGGGTACAATAGCCTTTGTTCGCTCGGTCACGGCTGCCTTGATTCTATCGGCAGTGATGTTGAAGGAATTGAGGTCTACATCAACCATTACTGGCTTTAGTTTTAAAAGACCAATGACTTCTGCCGTGGCAACATAGGTGAATGCGGGTACTATGACCTCATCACCTGGTTTAAGATCCAGAGCCATCAAGGCTATTTGGAGTGCATCGGTGCCGTTTGCACAACTGATCACATGCTGGCTATTCAGGTACTGGGCCAGCTCATCCTCGAATGCTTCGACTACCGGACCTTTGATAAAACGACAGGATCTTACCACATCGAGAATTGCATCATCGATTTCTCTCTGAATATGTTGATACTGTCGCTGCAGATCAACCATTTGAATTGGATCGTTCATTTTTTGTCCATCTTTGACGGCGCAAAGATAAACAAGGAAGTGGCATCACTAGCGTCCACAATCATGATAAATTACAAAAAATGTTCTCATAATCAGTTAGTTAACTATTGTGAGTCGGCTGATAACAAAGGGAACCTCTTGTTTATTTGATATTAACGACCTTGAGTCTGGTTTCAGGTTCAAATTCCTCAACAACGGTCTTTGCTTCTAGCTCTATCTACTTTTTGGCAGCAAAAAGTAGCAAAAACTGCCGTCTGTATTCGCCGGCGACCCACATCCAGGAGCTACGCTATGAGCGAACGATTTCCACCCATAGGTGGAATAAAGATCCTGTGGATCTTTAAGTGAGTGAACCGCGAGCGGGCGGGAGAGCAATGCTACTATTCTGCTGACATCAATATCATAGAACTAACTAACTCTCTGCCATCATTGAATTCATCCATTTTAATCGCTGGATAAAATCCGACGCTCCGCCCCTGGTGTGGGTCCCCACCGTCGAATACTAAGCCGGAATCACCTCTCACCAAACTTCGGTCCTCCAAATATCATTCGATATACTATTGATGACAAAAAAAGCCTTGTAACCAGGCTAGAAAGCATTACTGCACCTGGATTAAGCAGGGAGGAAATTTAAAATTAATGTACAAGAACTTGAGCAAAACCCTGGACCTTAGAAAGGTGTCCTTTAGCAGATGTCAGTCGGGAATGGACCTTTCCGTTGTAGTGCTGCGGCTCGGAAAATGCGTCGCGGCTTAATACATGGTAATAAGAGAAGGAACGGATATCATCAGCAGGTAGATTAGCAAATGTGCGAACCATAAGATACCCTTAGAACGGCCATGGATTAGAGAAGCAGCATTTTTCGAGCTGAAGGGCATGAGCCGGGCAAGCACGTTAGGAAAGGTGCCCTTTTTTGGTTCGTTTTTTGGGCAAGCAAAAAATGAACAAAAAGATCATATACATCCGGATGTTAATTGCAATGCAGCCAGGATTTTCAGAAGAGCCTGATTATTTATTAAGTTATGTCACTATACCCTCTAAATATTCTTCAGATTTACGAATTTTTAAAATCCGTAGTTGACATTTTCTCCGGAGAAATCTTCTGCGGACAAAGGTGGGTCAATTTCAACACTGGAATAATGATAGTATTCAAATATGCCTTTTTCATCAAATACCTTGATGCTGAGAGGTACATGCCGGGTTTTGTCAATGAGTAATTCCATTTTGGGTGAATAATCGTTGGGGATGAGAATTTTATCACCTGCGGAAACATCATAATACCCATCAACTGATTTATTTTTCTCCACGATCAAATATGCGCTGATATTAAATTTTCGTGCAATTGATAGAATATTTTCTCCACCCTTCACTTGATAGTCCAGGTACCTGAACTGGTCATTGGTGAAAACGATCTGATAACATGGCCGGTTATCATGGATGACATCAGGTGCTAATTCCAGCATCCGGCCAATTTCCGATTTGTATTTTTTAAAAAGAGATTCTAAAATGCGGATGACGAGATCAAATCCGGCGTCTTTCGTAGTGTGATGCTGATTTTTTCTCATAGTTGAACTCTCTGGATCCATTTTTAACGTAATCCAGGGAAACCCGTTGGGACTTACCAGTGCCTTGCCATCATTCTCCTCGGTATTGTAGAGGACTTCGAGTCCTTTTTTAGGTGACAGTTGTCTCATATAGACCTGATACGGATCTCGGTTCAGTTTGACAAAAGATACCTGGACCTGCATTTTTCCATTGATTCTTTCCTCTTTCCGCATTTCGTACCGGAGGGTTTTAATCGTTTTTGTCGTCAAAAAAGTCTTCTGACAAATCTCATAGGCTCTCCCGGGGTCACTGGTTGCAGTCCAGGTTCCGCCTGTACTCAGCAGGGGTACAATTAAAGCAATGCAAATAAATTTTCTCATCATTGAATTCGATCTGGTCTGCCTCTATCTCCTTCGTCAGTCGACGTATTCGCACACCCTGCCCTTATTAACGTAATGTGCGTGCAAATATTAGAGAGTACCTTGATGTGAGGCTATAGCGTACTGGTAAGAGTCGTTGTACGCGCTTAATGTTCAGTAAGTTACAAAAAAAAATGGAATATATTTCAATGACCTGTAATATACCTGAGATACTTAATTCCAAATGATCGGAACCATATTACTGATCATTTGTGGAAGAAAACCTCACAGTTTTATGCATCGTTTAAATTTACCGTCCGTATATCTATTAGAAATCGCATAAGGAATTCAAATTACACTAATAGTTTAGGAGAAGATTTTCTATCGGATTTCTATGATTCCCAGGGCTTTTTTTACTATTTCCTTGCCTATCGCCAGGGACGCAGTAGCCGCCGGTGACGGAGCACTGATTACGTTAACCACCCTGTCTGATGTCAGTATAACAAAATCGTCGATCAAATTCCCTTGTTGATCACAAGCCATGGCCCGGACACCACTCCGGCCTGGCTCCACATCATCAATG
>JBGTCB010000664.1:0-3781 GCA_041748995.1 Saprospiraceae bacterium
TGGTCAATTTGAAGGTAGGATTAAATCGAGATGCAGACAACCGGAATAAGTCGACCAGCCCTGGAGTAATCTTTAAGGATCTCTACATACTTGGCTCAACGGTTGGAGAAGGTCCCGGGCCGGCTGCACCTGGTTATATCCGGGCGTTCGATGTGCGCACCGGAGCTATCGTCTGGATGTTCCACACCATTCCGCTGCCGGGAGAGCCCGGGTATGAGACCTGGCCCCCGGAAGCCTGGAAAAAGTCGGGTGGTGCCAATTCGTGGTCAGGCATCACCATGGATGAGGACCGGGGAGTTATTTATTGTGGTACCGGTTCAGCTGCCTATGACCATTGGGGCGGTGACCGGATTGGTCAAAATCTGTATGCCAATTGTGTCCTGGCCCTGGATGCGGCTACGGGTGCCAAAATATGGCATTACCAGGTAGTGCACCATGACATTTGGGATTACGATATACCTTGTGCACCAAATCTGGTACAAGTCAAAAAAGACGGAAAGCTCATAGATGCCGTGGCCCAGCCCACCAAGATGGGTCATTTGTTTATCCTTGACCGGGATACGGGTACTCCCGTATTTCCCGTGGAAGAAGTTCCGGTGCCCCAAAGTGACATTCCCGGTGAAGTTTCCTGGCCTACCCAACCGATGCCACCGGAATCGCTGCGATATGCCCGGCAGGGATTTTATCAGGATGAAATCACTGATCTTACAGAAGAAGCAACGGCATTCGTCCAGGGTCTGATAAAGCCCATGACGATGGGAGACTTATTCCGCCCTCCGAGTCGCGACAGTGCGTTGATTATGCCTCAATTTAATGGAGGTACCGATTGGGGAGGAGGCGCTTATGATCCGTTTAATCGCAAGCTGTACGTCAATGCCAGCAATGAAGCGGAATGGATCTCGATGTTTGAAGCACCAAAGAACGAATCTATTTTGCAATATGATTTGGGGGCTAAAATCTACCAGACGCAGTGTACTTTTTGCCACGGTAGTGCAGGCCAGCGTACCCAGAATACCCACAATTTCTCGACTCTGAAAGCAATTGCTGGTCAACGCACCGATGACAACCTCCGTGAGCTTCTCACAGCTGGCAAAGGTCTGATGCCAACGTTTGACTGGTTATCTGATGACGAGAAGAGCGCTATTGTCGCTTTCTTAAAAGATCAGGGTAAAGACTTATCCATCGATCTCAGCAAGATCAGTGTTAATTTTGCCAATGACATACCCTGGCTATCGACAGGTCATCATCCGATCAAAGATAACCGGGGATATCCGATCAACAAACGGCCGTGGGGCACCCTTTCTGCTATCGATATGGACTCGGGCACGATCGATTGGCAAGTGGCATTAGGCACCTATCCGGCACTGGAAGCCGAAGGTTATGAACCCACCGGTACCTTTAATCTGGGCGGACCCTTAGTGACCGCAGGAGGTTTGGTGTTCATTGCCGCCACGATGGACGAGCGATTTCGTGCTTTTGATAAAGATACCGGCGAAATGCTCTGGGAGTTTCAACTCGATGCCGGTGGTTATGCCACTCCCGCTACTTTTGAAGTCGATGGTCAGCAATACGTGATCATCGCTGCCGGTGGTGGAGGGATACCCGGTACGCGACCGGGGAATGCGTATTATTGTTTTGGATTGTAGGGAAGTTTTATGCAATTCCGGAGACAATAAGGTCTGGGAGTGATTCCGGTTTGATTCCTGGTATTCCCAAAGGACTGATGCTGGTATCATCAGAGGTTGGTCAAAATGACTTCTACCCGGTTGGAAATTCACGGAGAGGATGGAAGAAAAGAATGGAGGTGGAAAGAACGGTGTTGGGAATAAAAAAGGATACTTGCCATTTACCCTGGAGTGTTTCTGATAGAACCGGAGCAACCATTATGTTAAGAACAATCCTGCAAACTGACAGTAGGATCAATCCCGAGATCAATGACAAAATATCAAGCCTAAAAACCCACTGACTGCCAGGAGGTTAATCGCTGGCAGGTCGAGTATGTTGAGGCAACAAAAAAGCCTGATAGTAGATGACTATCAGGCTACGTAATGATTCTTTCAGTAGACCTACTAGGACTCGAACCTAGAACGACAGAACCAAAATCTGATGTGTTACCAATTACACCATAGGTCTATCTTTACCTTCCTTTGAAAGCGATTGCAAATTTAGGATATTTTTAATTCCGTAGCTAGGTCTTTGGAAAAAATTACAATTCACTGTCCAGTTGATAAATGTCGGGGAGATTGCGGGCCCGGCCATCCAGATCAAGGCCATAACCAATTACGAAGGCATCTGGGATCTCAAAGCCTATGTACCACGATTCAATGGGATACTGAAGGGAGTCGGGTTTCAGAAGCAAAGTGGCGACCCGGACGGATGCAGGTTCCATCGTTTGTAGCTGTTCAATCAATACTTTGACCGTTCTGCCCGTATCAATGATATCTTCCACAATGATGACATGGCGATTCCTGACCGGCACCGGCAAGCCGATAATTTGTCTGACACTGCCGGTCGATCGGGTGTCTTCGTATGAAGATAGTTTTATGAATTGCAGTTCGCATTCTAAAGCTGAAGCCCTTAGCAGATCTGCGGCAAACATGAAAGCGCCGTTCAGGACAACAACAAACAGGGGATATTTACCCTGATAGTCGATCGCAATCTCTTTGCCCAATTCCTGTATCCTTGCCTTAATGGTATCCCGGCTGAGATACTGGTTAAAAACTCTCTTGCCGATCTTGATTTTTGGTTCAGTTTGCTGTGCCTTCATGAACGGAGATATCGTATTACTATTTTTTCAAATACCATTATTATCTTTGCCACCGACTCCTATCGGATTCGTCTTCGGAAAAAACCGTGTTGATTTTCGAAAGATAACCAAATACTTCCCAGGTATGTAATGCTACCGGTTGTATTAGATAGATAAAGGAATTCATTATCATCTTAAACATTACAAATCTCAATCAATGATTTCTTTGAAATACCCATCACTAACATTTGTGCTTTTAATCCTGATTACACTCACAAGCCAGGCACAAACCATGGAAGAACTTAAGGCGATTAAAGCGGAAAAGGAAGCCGAGGTAGCTGCTTTGAGAGGAGAAATTGCTGTGCTGACAACCCGGATCGACTCGTTTCCCGGTTGGGATGTGGGATCTTTTGGAACGTTGGGATTTAACCTTTCCAGTTTTAATAACTGGATCAAAGGAGCGAATCCCAATGCGGTCTCCTCCTCCATACGGGTGGCCATCAATGGGTTTGCCAACTATGACGAGCCAAAATATTTTTGGAGAAATAGTGGGGGAATCAACCTTGGCTGGCAAAAGCTGGATACAGACCTGGACGATAATATCGATGCTCAATTTGAACAGGTCGCGGATATCCTCAAGATACAGTCCCTGTTTGGATTAAAGTTCACCCCAAAACTGGCCGGTTCAGCCCTGGTGGATTACAATACCTCTTTGTTATCGAACTTTAATAATCCAGGCATACTGGATCTGGGTATAGGATTTACCTGGACTCCGGTTCAAAACATGGTGGTGGTCATCCACCCCTTGAACTATCACGTTGTCTTCGGAGATAATCCGGATTTTGGCAGCGCTGTCGGTACAAAAATGGTGGTAGATTACACCAAAGAAATCGTCCCGGGATTGTCCTGGAAATCAAATTTTTCGACTTTTCTGCCCTACACAAAATCCGATCCAGGTTTAGGGGAGTGGACCTGGACCAATGGCTTTGGCTTTAATCTTTGGAAAGGCATTGGAGTAGGTCTGGAATTTGGCCT